>VFKK01000122.1 GCA_009885605.1 Cyclobacteriaceae bacterium
CAAAGCAGTTGTTATGAATTTCCCGAGCTCCGCAAGAAGAGGAAGATTTGACAGAAGAACTGACGAGGACATCAAAAAAGACAACGATAAAGCGCTGAAAGAGGCCAACGATCTTTGGGAAAATGCAGTGAGCTATAATCAAATGAAAAAGAACGGGGCTGAATTGAATTACTATCCCGAAATGGATCAGTTAGCCAAAGTGGTTTCCCGTGAATTGCCACTATTGATCGAAGTAAATGCTGCTTCTGATATTCAGAACGCGATCAAATGGGTGGAAGGCAAAAATGCAAGAGTGATCTTCTCCGGTGTTGCTGAAGGATGGAGAGTTGCTGACGAAATCGCAAAAGCCGGAATCCCTGTTTTGACAGGACCTGTTCAGGAACTGCCTACTCGTCAATCTGACCGATACGACATCCCCTATGCCAATGCAGGGAAAATGGCAAAAGCAGGAGTGAAACTTGCCATCCGAACCAATGAAGAGGAAAACGTAAGAAATCTTCCTTTCCATGCAGGATTCGCTGCAGCTTATGGATTGGGAAAAGAAGAAGCGTTGAAAGCAGTCACCATCAATGCAGCCGAAATCTTCGGTCTTGCAGATCAGTTGGGTTCAGTTGAAGTTGGAAAAGTTGCCAACCTGATCGTATCGACAGGCGATCCTTTTGAAACTCGTACTCAAATCATGCATGTATTCATCAGCGGGTACAGAATCCCACTTTCCAACAGACACATCAGATTGTATCAGGAATTTCTGGAAAGATCTCCGGGATTGAACGCTAATTAAGTATTCATTAATAATTTCAAGCCACAAGGAAACCTTTTTTTGAAAAGGATTTCTTGTGGCTTATTTCGTTAAAAATTCATCTCAACCACGCACCCATGAATATTCAAAAATCAATCCTCAGTTTTGTGGCAGCCGCAGGTTTTTGCCTGCCGGTTTCTGCCCAGCAACTGGATGGATTTTTTGCAAAGGATTTAGCCAATCAAAAATCTCTGGAAGAAACCTACCTCAAGACTGTCAATTTCGATCGGTTCAAAGTCCATTTAAAGGAACTCACCAAAGCTCCGCACATTGCCGGAACTCCTGAAAACGAAGCAGTAAAAGACTACATGGTGAAGGTAATGTCGGACGCAGGCATGACCGTAAAAGTCCATCCTTACGACGTTTACCTGCCAAATGATCCGGGAGAATCTTTGCTTCAAATCATCACTCCTGTGACGATGACTTTGTCCCAGCAGGAAGGTGCTTTGGGCAGCGATCCTTACTCAGCTGATTCAAGACTTCACAAAGGATTCAATGCTTTCTCAGGAAGTGGAGATGTCACCGCCGAGGTCGTCTATGCCAACTACGGCACTAAAGCAGATTTTGAAAAAC
>VFKK01000299.1 GCA_009885605.1 Cyclobacteriaceae bacterium
CCAAAGCTTCAAATTTATTTGGGGCGGTAATGAAAGAATGACCGGAAAGGTCGGCTATTTTCTGTGCGACCAATTCAGAATATCCGGCCGGAGTATTCAATCCTGTTCCTACTGCAGTTCCTCCAAGTGCCAACTCGGAAAGATGCGAAAGCGTATTTTTCAAAGCTCTTAAACCGTGATCCAACTGAGCCACATAGCCGCTGAATTCCTGCCCAAGTGTAAGCGGAGTGGCATCCATGAAGTGAGTACGACCAATTTTAACTACACTTTTGAAAGCTTCTGCTTTGGAGTGAAGCGTGTCTCTCAATTTCTGAACCCCCGGAATCGTCGTTTCCACTACCATTTGGTAAGCCGCAACATGCATTGCTGTCGGATAGGTATCATTGGAAGATTGGGACTTGTTTACATCGTCATTTGGGTGGATTTTTTTCTTTTCATCCTCCAAAGACCCTCCGAGCAAAACGTGAGCACGGTAAGCGATTACCTCGTTTGCATTCATATTTGATTGGGTTCCGGATCCTGTCTGCCAGATTACTAGCGGAAACTGGTCATCATGCTGTCCGGCAAGAATTTCATCGCAGACTTTGGCGATTATTTCTGCCTTGTCTTTTGCAAGTACTCCCAACTCAGCATTGGTAAATGCTGCGGCTTTTTTCAAAATGGCAAAAGCCCGGATAATCTCAATCGGCATTCGATTTTTCTCACCACCGATCCTGAAGTTATTGATAGATCGTTGGGTTTGTGCGCCCCAGTATTTGTCAGCAGGCACCTCAACAGGCCCCATGGTGTCTTTTTCGATTCGGATACTCATGTCGATTGGTTTATTGTTTGATTTTGCATGCGCTAAATTAAGTGCAAAAGCTTTTTTTCCCTAGAAAGCTGAAGTTTAATCCTTCAACTGAAAACTAATGAAATTGTAGAATATTCCCCGTGAGGATTTTACTTGTCTATGAAAGAAAAACAAGGCGAGAAAATAATTGAAAATGGCAAGGCCGAGGCAAATACCTCCATAGAAATATTGGGCAGTCACGCCAAAATAATACCCCGAAAATGCCAGCAGGATGACAGACCAGAAGGCCAGAAAAAAAATCGCCCCCGGAAATAAACGATACTTCAAAAAAATAATACTTCCCCTCGGAGTCTCTTCCACCTTCCCCTGAAGCATGGGCAGAAACGTATCTCCCTTCTGAATTGCTTTTGAAATGCTGAATCCCCTTTGACCCACCATTCCATAAAAAAGCAACTTCGAGTCGCCCATAGTTCGTTTATCCAGATAATTGACTTCTGCCGTCACTCTGCTCAGATGTCCCAACACCTCTTTTTTGGAAAGAGCGCTCACAAAGGTTTCGGTATGGAAGGGAACAAGATTCAAGATCTTTTATTTTACTGCGATACAGGAAATTTCCACATTCACATTTTTTGGAAGCTTACTTACTTCAACTGTTTCTCTGGCTGGAGGATTTAATTTAAAATATTGCCCATAGGCTTCATTGATAGTAGCAAACTGGCCCATGTCTTTGATGAAGATGGTGCATTTCACCACCTCTGAGAACGAAAAGCCTGCCGCCCTGAGAATCGCTTCCATGTTTTTCATCACAGCATGAGTTTCTTCAGTGATGTTTTCGTTTATCAACTCGCCGGTTTCGGGATCCAGGGCGATATTTCCTGAGACATAAAGTGTGTTGCCTGCCAAAACTGCTTGAGAATAAGGTCCAATCGGAGCTGGTGCTTCAGGCGTGAAAATGATTTTATTCATTGGTTTTATTTGTTACTGGTTAACAGGATATTACCTGTGACTTACTTCTTGAAAAGACTACAATTTTTTCGCTTCATTCCAATACACATCCATCTCTGCAAGGGTCATCTCACCTAGACTTTTCCCGGATTCTTTGGCAGAGTTTTCAAGATATCGAAACCGTTTTATGAATTTTAAATTGGTTCTTTCCAGCGCTTCTTCAGGATTGATCTCAATAAATCTGGCGTAATTGATCAAGGAAAAAAGTAAATCTCCGAATTCTGCCGTTGCTTTTTCTTTATCTATTTGTGTATCCGAGGCAGCATTAAATTCATCTTTGAACTCCTGCATTTCCTCTTCCACTTTTTCCCAAACCTGCTGCTTTTCTTCCCAGTCAAACCCCACTCCACGTGCTTTTTCCTGGATTCGCATGGCCTTGATCAAGGCAGGCAGCGATTTAGGAACGCCCCCAAGAACAGAGGAATTTCCATTTTCGCTTAGCTTGATCTTTTCCCAGTTTTGCTTCACTGTTTCCTCATCTTCTGCAATTGCATCCCCATAGATATGAGGATGTCTCCTGATGAGTTTTTCACTAAGAGAATTAATCATCGATGTGATATCAAAGTTGCCTTCTTCGGATCCGATTTTGGCATAAAACACGATGTGGAGCAGAATATCCCCAAGTTCTTTCTTAATCTCATCCGGGTTGCCTTCCAAAATCGCATCTGAAAGCTCGAAGGTTTCCTCGATGGTCAGATGCCTCAAACTTTCTGTGGTTTGCTTTTTGTCCCAGGGACACTGAGCGCGGAGCTCATCCATGATAGTAAGCAAGCGATCAAAAGAGGCTAATTGCTCAGCCCGGGAACTCAAATTAGACATGACTCAGGAAACTATGAATGTTATATGAACGTTTCGAAGTAAAGGTTTAAATTTGCGCATATTTATCCGTTATGACAACTGTATTTCTAACACTAGGCTTTATTGCATTGTTCTTCATTCTAATGTCGGTAAGGCTTCTTTTCATCAAAAACGGTGAATTTAAAGGCACCTGTGCCTCCCAAAGTCCTTATCTGAATAAAGAAGGAGCAACTTGCGGATTCTGTGGGAAAACGGTAGATGCCACCAGTACCTGCGGCAATCCGGACAATGAGGTGGACAAAGTTTTGGCAAAGTTCAAGTAACATTTTACCCTGATTTAATCTTGGGATTTTTAGTTTTTAATTTAATCAACTTAAGTAGTGTCGCTAATTAAATCAATCTCTGGAATCAGAGGCACCATCGGGGGGAAATCCGGAGATGGACTTACTCCTATTGATATTGTAAAATTCACATCGGCTTACGGTGCCTGGGTCATTGCTGAAACTAATAATCCCAAAGTAGTCATTGGCAGAGATGCCAGAATATCAGGAGAAATTGTTTCGAAACTGGTTTCTGCCACACTTCAGGGCATGGGAATTCATGTGATCGATTTAGGTCTTAGTACAACCCCGACGGTTGAATTTGCAGTTCCGTTGGAAAATGCGGGTGGTGGAATCATCCTGACTGCCAGCCATAATCCTATCCAGTGGAATGCTTTGAAATTGCTCAATGCCAAAGGAGAATTTATCTCGGATGCAGAGGGAAAAGAGATTTTAGAGAAAGCAGACAAGGAAGACTTCACTTTTGCTGAAGTAAAAAAGCTCGGCTCTTACATCCAAATCGATGATTACATAGATCGTCATATTCAGCATGTGCTGGATTTGGAGCTTGTAGACGTTGAAGCTATCAAGGCCAGGAATTTTAAAATTGTCGTGGACGCTGTAAACTCCACAGGAGGCATCGCCATTCCAAAGCTGCTTAGAGCACTCGGAGTGACAGAGATTGAAGAAATGTACTGCACACCGGACGGACATTTCCCCCATAACCCTGAGCCACTCCCGGAAAATCTGAGGGACATAATCCAAAAACTTGAAAAGGGAAGTTTTGACTTGGGAATCGTTGTAGATCCGGATGTGGATCGCTTAGCATTTATCAACGAGGACGGCTCCACTTTTGGTGAAGAATATACTCTAGTTGCAGTAGCAGATTACGTGCTTTCGAAAACTCCGGGGAATACAGTTTCGAATCTTAGTTCCACACGAGCACTCCGCGATGTAACTGAAAAAAGAGGAGGGAAATATACCTCAGCAGCTGTAGGTGAAGTAAATGTCGTCAATCAAATGAAGGCCGTCGATGCTGTAATAGGTGGAGAGGGAAATGGAGGAATTATTTATCCAACTTCACATTATGGTCGTGACGCAATGGTAGGGGTTGGTTTGTTCCTGACTCATTTGGCAAAATTTGGAAAGACTATTTCCCGATTGAGAGCCAGCTACCCTAACTATTATATTTCGAAAAACAAGATTGAATTGACTCCGCAAATCGATGTGGATAAAATTCTTTTGGAGATCAAAAACAAATACAAAAAGCATCCAATCAACGATATTGATGGGGTGAAAATCGATTTTGAAAAAGAGTGGGTTCATTTGAGAAAATCAAATACAGAGCCTATAATTAGAATTTATTCAGAGTCTGACTCGGAAGCGACTGCCGAGCATTTGGCAAAAAAGATTATGCAGGACATAAAAGAAGTAGTAAATGCCTCTTTGATCTAAAAACAGCGTCGAAAAAGAGTCAATTACCCTAGCTGAAGAATGAAAGTTTATTTAGATAATGCCGCCACCACAGCCATGGATGATCGCGTGATCGATGCCATGGTTCCTTTCATGAGAACTCATTATGGAAATCCCTCTTCCGTGCACAGCCACGGCAGAGAAGTGAGATCCGCCATCGAGAAATCAAGGAAGAAAGTAGCGGAGCTACTGAATGCGAGTCCCTCTGAAATTTTTTTTACCTCAGGAGGAACGGAGGCGGATAATACAGCAATTGTCTGCGGTATCGAAACCCATGGAATTACACATGCGATTACATCTCCCTTAGAGCACCATGCAGTCCTGCACACCTTGGAAGTTTGTGCTGCCAAAGGATTGATTAAGTTGAGCATTTTGGACACCAATGAAAAAGGAGAAATAGACCTGAATCAGCTGGAAGAAATGCTGAAATCAAATCCAAAAAGCATGGTTTCACTGATGCATGCAAATAATGAAATCGGAAACCTCAGTGACTTGAACAAAATCGGAAACCTGACAAAGGAATACGATGCATTTTTTCATTCCGATACCGTGCAAACCATGGGACATTATGTTCATGATTTGAAAAGTTTGTCTGTGGATGCGATTGTTGCAGGGGCTCACAAATTCCACGGCCCCAAGGGTTCTGGATTTCTTTATGTCCGGAAAGACAAAAAAATCCATCCATTCATTTATGGTGGTGCCCAAGAGAGAAATATGAGAGGAGGAACTGAGAATGTGATCGGGATAATCGGAACGTCAAAAGCTTTGGAAATAGCCTATGAAGACATGTCCGAACATCAACTTCATATTGAAAACATCAAAAAATATTTTACTCAGCGCCTGTTAAATGAAATTCCTGGAGTTCAATTCAACGGACTGTCGGCTGATCTTGACAAAAGCTTGTACACGGTCCTGAGCGTAAGCCTCCCTCCTTCAGAGTCCAACAGAGGCATGCTATTATTTAACCTGGATTTGGAAGGTGTCTCAGCCTCTGGCGGATCGGCATGCAGTTCAGGCGCCACCGTTGGCTCCCATGTCCTGAGAGCGCTCAATCACACTCCTGACAGAGATGCAGTTCGGTTCTCCTTCAGTCGATTCAACACCCTCGAGGAAGTTGATTACACTGTGGGGAAATTAAAGGATTTTTACGCCGTTGAGGCATAAAAAGAAAAAGGAACCGCCTGGCTCCTTTTTCTTTTTTAACTGGTTCAGATTTTAAATTTAAAACCCTTTCCTGATTATTTTCCCTTATATCCAATGGAATATGGAGTCCAAATTTCGTAAATCGGACTTCCTGTAGAGCTCATTCCACTGTGATACCATTCGCCATCGAGGACCTGAAAATCAAAACCTAAACTAGCACCAACCCGGCTATCGTCTCTGGAAAAGAAGGTGATGTTTTCCACATATTTCCCATCCACTGCAATGTAAGTCCCTCCACCGGTTCCCGAAAATTCCTTGGTCTCAGAGTTGAAAGCAATCCATTGAAATCTTCCTCCGCTTAGAATTTTTACTGTACGACGGGCACCGGGAGTGGATCGAGATATTTTTCCTTCACGTTTTCTGCCTGTTATCACCCAGTTACCTGTCAATGCATCTTTTGAATCAGAGATTTTTTCCCAGGTTTCTACCAGCATTCCTTCATTGGTATTGGCTGATAGCACCAATTTTCCCTGAGCCCAATCCAGCTTAAAAGGTGTAGTGGTAGCAATCTGAAGGGGATTTAAAGTGAAAAAATCCAAAGTTTCCGAATATTTACCATCCTGATAGGAATATGGACCTCCGCCTGCTCCAATAAAATGGTTGTCTGAAACATTCTTGACACCAAATGAAAAATAATTGTCCTGATAGATTTTGATAAACTCCTGATCAGTTACGGCTTTTCCATTTTGGTTAACCAATTTCCAGGCTCCCTCCAGACTTTGTGCGTTTGCCAATCCTATTAATAGGAGTAAGGGTAAAAACAGGTATTTTTTCATATCAATGGAATTTTATTCAACATGTTCATTAAAATTGAATAGGAAAAATTTAAAAACCTATCATTCCATTGTGATCGGCTTGCCAAAGCCGGAGAATGGATATTGAAAACCTATGAAAAAATTTACACTCGGCAATTCGAAAGAGGAAGTACTCAAACTTGTTCCGGAACGAGTTATTAAAAAAGTCATCTTGGGAGAAACGTCCATTGGGATTATGCGAAAAGGCGAAACCTTCCATACTTTTCATGCTTTTTGTCCACATCGAGGTGCCTCTTTGATCCAGGGAAATATAAATTCTTCCGGAGAAATTATTTGCCCCCTTCACCAGTATCGCTTTGATTTGGAGACAGGCCAAGTGAAATCCGGATACTGTGGGGATCTTACTATTTACCCTAACGAATTAAATGAAAATGGCCTGGAAATTACAATCCCTTGATTTTTTAAAAACAACTTAGTGCAGCTTCGCACCGTTTGGAACGGGCCTCTCAACGGAAGTAAGTACAATCCCACCATTCGAAGATTCAAAACCGGTAATCAATACCTCCGACATAAAATCTACAATTTGTCTGGGCTTCAGATTGCAAACACAGATCACCTGCTTGCCTTTTAATTCATTTGCCTCATAAAAATGAGTGACCTGAGCCGATGATTTTTTGATTCCAATTTCTTCACCTAAATCAACCCAAATTTTATAGGCGGGTTTTCTGGCTTTCTCAAAAGGTTCTACTTTGATTACCGTTCCAACCCTTAACTCAATTTTGTCGAAATCTTCGTAGTCAATCGTTTGCATAGCCGATTTTTTTCCTATTTTTAGAAACATTTTACAAATCTTAGAGTTCTTAACCTAACCTCCCAATTAATAATGTTCAAAACCTCATCATTTCCTTTTAAGAAACTTGGCATTTGCTTCTGTGCTTTCGTGGGAATGTGCCTTTTTACAGGAGAAGCTTTTGCCCAAGGTGAACAAGAAAAAGTTGAAATTGAAAACCTTCGGAATCTAGACAAACCTTCTTTAGAAGATCAAAATTCTTCACAAGAAGCTGGTAGTCCAGGATTCACCGCAACAAAACCATCCCCGTTATTTGTCAAACCAACTGTGGTAAAAAAAGAAAATAGTACCGGAGGAGAAGGTAAAAAAGTTGATCCGGCACAAGCGCCTTCAACTCTTTCCTTTAATATGTTTCTCTACATCGTAGATAAATTCAAAGCAGACTAAATTGTGTTTTTCTTATAAAAAAAGAAGAGGCCATTAAGCCTCTTTTTTTTATGCCTTTTGGGGTGAATTTTCCTTAGATTTCTTTCACAAAGGCCTCTAATTCTCTTAGACTAATCACACCCTCATAGTAAGCTCTTCCGAATACTGCTGCTTTTACTCCCATATCTCGTAGTTTTTTGAAGTCATCAACACCTCTCACTCCACCACTTGCCGCAAGGTGAATCTCCGGAAAACGATCAATGATTTCCTGATACAATTCAAAATTGGGACCTTCCATAACTCCGTCTCTGGTGACATCGGAGCACTTCAGGTATTTCAATCCCCGCTCGTAGAAAAACTCAATATGTTCAAAAAGGTCTATTTCTGTTTTTTTCAACCAGCCTCGGATCTTGATTTTATGATCAATAGGATTTGTATCTGCAGCCAAATTGATTTTTTCCCTTCCGTACGATAAAAGAAACTGGGCGAATCGCTCAGGATGATTGGCGGCGGTGGAAGCAATGGTGACTGTAGAAGCTCCAAATTCAAAACATTTGATAACATCCCCATCGGTACAAATACCGCCCGTAAAGTCAATCTTCAAATCAGTGTAACCTGAAAATGCCTCCAGAATATGATAGTTCTTTGGCTCACCTCTCCGGGCACCATCCAAATCAACCAGGTGAATCCTTTTGATTCCAATGGATTCAAAAGCTTGGGCAACCTCAAGAGGATTATTGGAAATAACCTCTTCGGTAGCAAAGTCCCCCCGCTTGAGGCGAACACATTTACCATTTATCAACCAAATCGACGGAATTATTTCAAACATTTTCTAAAGATTTTCTCAAAATTAACAGACAACAGGTTTAAAAAACCTCCTTAAAGATAATAGAGCACTCCACTTTCACACTTCACAGGGCTTTAAAACTTTTCATTTTTTTAAAACCATGGCTGAGAGCGCTAATTTCAATTAAAAAAACACCTATTTATTTTCAAAAGCTTAACCTTCCAATTTTTCCATTTGAACCAGAGGCCCAAACAGATGCCTCTGTATGTCCAAGTCGTATCGAATGAAATCCTTCCCCTGAAAAACTTGACCAGTTGATCCCTCCATCAGAAGAAAAATCCGATCCTCCCGGCCCTACTGCTAAAGCCCATTGGAATTCAGAGAAATAGACCACCCCGGATCGAAAACCTGGTGGTGATTGTTGGATTTTGACCCAAACTTTTCTTTCTGAAAGAAAAAGACCGGAATTTCCCGAAACGGAATCTGGACGTGCATAATCTCCTCCAATAGCTAAAACTTCACCTTCTCCAATTTGAGTAATGGAAAAAATACCTTGGGATGCTTCCCCTTGAATTAAAGGGCTTGAAAATTTCTCCCACGTTTCACCCTCATCATTGGATCTATACAAATTAGCTTCCTTACCCCCGCTACCCAGCCAAAGGTTATTCCCCTTTGCCAAAAGTGAACTTCCACTTGCTGCAAATCCGGCTTCTCCTTCCACAGCATCGGGTAAATTAGAAAGGGGATACCAGCTCTCACCTTGGTTCATGGTCTGCAAAATCATCCATTTCCCATCTACCGGATCACCAAACACATATCCTCTTTTATCGTCAGCAAAACTAATTCCGTCCAAAAATGCCTTCTCTGATTCTGTATGTTTCAAATCCCATGTCTCTCCTCCGTCAGTTGTTTTATAAATCACAGCCGGTTGACCAGCTGAAACAGCAATAGCTGTCAATGCATCAAACGCATGAATCGATCGGAAATCGACTGTATCCAGACCTGCAATAATTCCATTCTTCCAGGTTTCCCCTCCATCAATGGTCCGAAGCCAGGTTCCTTCACTTCCGCTTGCCCAGGCAATTTCCGGAGTCACTGCAGAAATTCCTCTCAAAGAAGCCTCCACAGGAGTTTTTTTTATTTCCCAGCCAGAAGGTGTTTTGGGAATTGTAGGTTCTTGTTTACAGGAAAAAAGCGCCATCCCGAAAGACAGCGCGATTAGTATGTTCTTTAACATTCGATTAATTTCAACCTATATCTACTTTTCTATATGCTTCGATCAATGCTTTCTCTCCATCTACTCCTGGTAAGGCATTGCCGTGCTCCATTCCCATCACTCCTTTGAATCCTTTGGAATCGATGTATTTGAAAACATTCCCGTAGTGAATTTCGCCGGTTCCGGGTTCTTTTCTACCCGGATTGTCACCGATTTGGATGTAGGCAATTTCACTCCAGGTTTTTTCCATCGTCGCAATCAGATTTCCCTCGTTGCGTTGCATATGGTAAATGTCGTACAATATTTTGCAGCTAGGGCTTCCGACCGCTTTGCAAATCATATAACTCTGATCTGCATGACGAAGGAATAAATCCGGGTTATCGCTGAGTGGTTCCAAAACCATCGTTAATCCATGCGGCTCCAAAATCTCAGATCCTCTTTTGAGTGCTTCAATCACGTTTCCTGTTTGGATTCCCATCTGAAGTGTCCGGTCGAAATACCCCGGAACAACAGTCATCCATTTGGCATTTACACGCTTGGCAACTTCAACGGATTCCCGACATGTCTTTAGAAATGTATCCAGAAACTCTTGCTTACCTGTAGTCAGCGAAACTTTCCAGTTGTCGCCACCTTCGACTACAAAGACTCCCATGCGCATTCCCAGGTCATTCAGCGTTTTGCCAATTAATTCTTGATCCGCAACGGATCTTTTGAGCATTCCATTGTCTTCCAAAGACCTGAATCCCTGATCAGCCATGAATTTCAGTTCATCCACAATTCCTCCGGGAGCCGAATTTTTGAACATCCCGAAGTGCGGTGCAAAATCCATGTTGAAAGTTGGAGCTGCTTTATTTCCTGCGAAAACAGGAACTGTCATCGTGCCGGAAAGCCCTAAAATGGTACTTCCTAAGCCCATTTTCTTTATAAATCCTCTTCTTTCCATGGGTTAGATGACTTTTGTTTTACCTGGAACTGCATGTGGATAGAATCCATCAGGGCCTGGCAATAGCTTAGGGTTTACGTCCCAAGCTAGTGTTTCAGGGAATAAATCAACAGTTCCATTCAAAGCCTCATCCCATGTCAATGGCTTGCCTGAGTAAGTTGCATAGCGTCCCATGATGGCTGTCATCGTACTTTTTGCAGCATTCTCAGCATCCGCAAACTTGTATTCGCCTTTTACCAAAGCTGCCCAAAGCTCATCATGCTCTTGCTGATATGGGTTTGGTTGGTTCTCTCGGTCGTGAGTATAAAGTGCATTTCCTTTCCAATCTGTCATCACCCCGTGATTTCCGGCACTCAGGTAAACCTTTCCTTTTGTGCCCTGGAATGTTTCATCTACGCGATTCGTAGCCCCTGGGAAATGACGGCACTCACTGTGGATAACAGATCCGTCCGCATAGGTGAAGGTGATCACGTGGTGATCAAAAATCTCCCCATGTTCTTTTCCGGTTCTAATTTCTCTTCCACCGGTTCCTTCTGCTTTTACCGGATAACCTTGCTTCACCCAGTTGGCAATGTCGATATTGTGGACATGCTGCTCTGTGATATGATCTCCGCAAAGCCAGTTGAAGTAATACCAGTTTCTCATCTGATACTCCATCTCGGTCATTCCGGGCTTTCTTTCACGAACCCAAACTCCTCCGTCATTCCAGTAAACTTGTCCTCCGGTGATGTCTCCGATTTGTCCGTCGTGAATTCTCTTGATTGTTTCTCTGTAGTTATTCTGATAGTGGCGCTGAAGTCCAACCACTACGTTCAATTTTTTAGCTTTTGCAACTTCGGCAGCAGCCAATACTTTTCTGATTCCGGCGGCATCAGTTGCTACCGGCTTTTCCATAAAAATCTGCTTTCCTTGTCTCACAGCTTCCTCAAAATGAGAAGGTCTGAAACCCGGAGGTGATGCCAGAATCACAACATCAGCATCCGCAATTGCCTTTTTGTATCCATCGAAGCCTGTGTATTTTCTTTCCTCGGGCACATCCACTTTTCCTGCGCCATATTTCTCCATTATTGGTTTATAGCTGTTGTCGAGACGATCGCGGAAAGCATCAGCCATCGCTACAAGTTTAATTGGATGACCAGTTTCAAAAGCCTGGAATACCGCACCGGTACCTCGGCCTCCACAGCCTATCACGGCAAGTTTCAGCTCATTTGCCGGAGCGGCATAAGCTCCCGGAACTATAAAAGGAGAAGTCATCAATCCCCCTGTCACCAAGGCGGAGGTTTTGATAAAGTCTCTGCGAGAATTAGAATTATTCATATCTAGGTTGTTTTATGGGTTAATAATCGTCAATAGGTGCAGTGGTATAGTATTCTTTTATTTCCTCAGGACTTGGCGGAATAAGTGGTCTCACCAGTCTCAATCCTAGGAAAGGAGCCTCGGGAAACCACCACTGACTTTTAGGTATCTGAGGATCAATTCGCTTCCAATCAGGCTTGCTCATGAAGCGCTTCGAGGAACTCAATTCTTCAGCAGGTGTCTGGTAGCTTCCCCCTCGGACCACCCGTGGATAAAGTTTCAAAGAAGGATTGACAGGATTGTCCTTTGGTGACCTGTTGTAGAATTGAGAATCGTATTGATCAGAAGTCCACTCATGCACATTCCCATAAATATCGAAAAGTCCCCAGGGATTTGGCTTCTTTTTCCCAATCGGCTGGGTAGTTCCTTGGCTATTTTCTTTTGTCCAGGCGTATTCTGCAAGTTTGGATTCGTCATTTCCGAAGAAAAACCGATCCGCAGATCCGGCCCTGGATGCATATTCCCACTCAGCTTCTGTAGGAAGTCTATAGAAAATTCCTGTTTTCAGATACAGCCAATGACAATATTGGATTGCTCCATACTGAGTCATGCCGATGGCAGGCTTCTCATCTTTTCCCATCCCAAAAGTCATGTCGAGATAGGGCAAACTCGGTCTGGTCATGCCATCCACTACAGATCCGATCGGTTCTTCCGAAATGGCCAGCTCATAATTTTTATCCAAAAACATTTCAAAAGCATCCCATTTCACTTCATGAGTTCCCATCCAGAATGCATCGACTTTTACCTCATGGGCTGGTTTTTCATCAGCGTTTTTGGAAGCATCACTTCCCATTTTATATATCCCTTCGGGAATAGGCGTCATATCAAAAGTCACCTGAGTTCCAGGAATTTTCTGTGTATAGGCCTCAAAAAGTGAGTTTTCTAACTGAAAACTCATCAAAATAAAACCAGTTGCAGCTAAGTACTTTTTCATAGGTTGGGTTGGGCGCAATTCTAAAATTAAATTAAGATATTCTTAGCCTATTGAATAAATTCTTTTGATAAATGGTATTGGTATATCCTGATTCCTTCTCCTTTCAGATCGATTAGCAAATAATCATCCATTGCCTGAATAGCCCGGATCTCCCCTTTGATTGAAAGTCCGGATTGAATTGAATTGATGTATTCAAATCCTCCTTTTGCATCTCCCAGCAGCATCATTCCATGATTCGA
>VFKK01000196.1 GCA_009885605.1 Cyclobacteriaceae bacterium
AATGCGCTTTTTTAGGTTGATTGAAGCATTGTCCGGCAGAAGTGGTTTGGGTTATGGAATGGCGCCGGGTCGCTGGAATCAATACTGCACACCGATGATTTATGCTTGCAGTGTCAGTTCCCTGAATTTTCTAGAACTGCTCAGCATCAAGGGTCCGGTAGTCACTCAAAGTTCATGGAAACTGATCTCTTTTGAAATCGATGGCAAAATTCCTGAACTCGATGCAGTTCAACTTCCCGCTGATTGGAAAAATAGGCCGCATCCTCGCTCCACTCAGGAATTTGGAACAGCTTGGGCAAAAGGAATGATATCACCTGTTTTAAAAGTACCATCCTGCAGGATTCCCATTAAGAGCTATCCAACCGAGCATAACTTGTTGATCAATCCATTTCACACCGACTTTCTGCAACTCGTAAAAGTGGTGGAAGAATGGGATGTAAGTTTTGAGGTGAATGGTTGAAATGATTATCCGTAATTTTTCAGGGCAATGCTAAAGTGAAATCTTAAAATAGGGATAATCTTGATCGTCAACAGTCGACGGTCCACAGTACATCATTAAAACTCCAATCCTTGTTTGATTTGGGGATTGTTAAAAATGGACAAATAGATAAAAATCAAAATAAGGCAGGCGGAAAGAACCTTTTGAGTGACCCTAATAAATTCGAGATTCTCGGGCAAAAAAAATCGGCACTGAGCCGATTTTTTTGTTGCTTATTTAGTGCTGTAGTTGGGAGCTTCCCGAGTCACGCTTACATCGTGTGGGTGAGATTCCTTCATTCCGGCAGCGGTGATTTTTACAAATTTTCCATTTTTCTGAAGATCCGCGATTGTTGCTGTTCCGCAATATCCCATTCCTGCCTGCAATCCGCCTACAAGTTGATATAATACCTCAGAAACCAAACCTTTGAAGGGCACTCTGCCAACGATTCCTTCCGGAACCAGCTTTTTGATATTCTCTTCAGCATCCTGGAAGTATCGGTCTTTGGAACCTGACTCCATGGCTTCAAGTGAACCCATTCCTCGATAAGATTTGAATTTTCTTCCTTCGAAAATAATCATTTCACCCGGAGCTTCCTCGGTTCCTGCCAGAAAAGAACCGATCATAATCGAGCTTCCGCCAGCGGCAAGGGCTTTTACCAGGTCTCCTGAATAGCGAATACCTCCATCTGCGATCACCGGAACACCGCGATCTTTCAGCGCTTCAGCACATTCGAATACTGCCGAAAGTTGTGGAACCCCTACACCAGCGATCACACGAGTGGTGCATATAGAACCAGGACCTACACCCACTTTTACAGCATCAGCACCTGCATCCGCCAAAGCAATAGCAGCTTCCGGCGTTGCAATATTTCCAACGATTACTTCCAGATCAGGAAATGCAGTTTTGATCCTTCGGCACGTATCGATTACACCTTTGGAATGTCCATGAGCTGTATCGATCGAAACCACATCCACTCCTGCATTAATCAACGCTTCCACTCGTTCTACAATATCAGCCGTCACACCAATTGCTGCGCCCACCCTGAGTCTTCCGTATTCGTCTTTGCAGGCATTTGGTTTATCTCTTCTTTTCAGTATGTCCTTATAAGTGATCAGACCGGTGAGTTTGTACTCTTCGTCAACGATCGGAAGTTTTTCGATTTTGTATTCCTGCAGGATATCTTCAGCCTGAGCGAGGGAGATTCCAAACTTTGCAGTGATCAGGTTGTCCTTGGTCATGATTTCACGAATCAGCCTATTTTGATCCTTAATGAATCTCAAGTCCCGGTTGGTGATAATGCCTTTCAATACTTTGTTCTCATCCACGACGGGGATACCTCCAATGTGGAATTCACGCATGATTGTTTCGGCATCTCTAACTCTCGAATCGATGTGAAGAGTGATCGGATCCAAGATCATTCCTGCCTGCGAACGCTTCACTTTGCGAACCTGAGCGGCTTGATCAAGGATAGACATGTTCTTATGAATAAATCCTAATCCGCCTTCCAAAGCCATGGAAATCGCCAATTCTGCTTCAGTAACCGTGTCCATGGCAGCTGAAACCAGAGGAATATTTAACCTGATTTTTTTGGTGAGTTGGGTGGAGGTATTGGTGTCGCGCGGGAGAACTTCAGAATACCCTGGGACAAGAAGCACGTCATCGTAGGTGAGGGCTTCGTAAAGGAACTTATCGGAATTTCGATTCATGTGCAAATATTGGTTATAGGTAACCCTATTTGCCCGTCAAAGTTACATACAAAATCCAATGCCAAACCAGTCATCGGCAAAAATTATATGGAAAAGATGATCCAAACCGATTGGATATCAAATAATATTTCAAAATCAAGATCTTTTGAATTAGCCGAATAACCCCTTTCCCTGCAAGGCCATCCAAAGGGTTCCGCTGCTCAAAATGAAATAAACAACGCCTGCAACCGTGATTTTTCCGGGCTGATCTTTGAAAAAATACCAACCAACCAGTGATAAAACCTGAATAGAATGCAATCCTAAAAAATGGAAAACCCGAAGATCTCCATAGGCTTTAGCCCAACCCAAAAAGAAAATGCCTTCCTGACCATCCGAATCTCCAATGGTGTGGCCAAGTCTGCCTGCCATAAAAAACCCTTCAAAACCAGCGATTAAAAAGATCGTTAAACCGATTTGGATTGCCCTCAAATATCCTTTTGGAAGGGTTTTGACCTTTGTGAAAAGAACTAAAACCCAAGCAGCAACCACAGAGTTGAGAAAGATCATGATTCCCATTAGTTGGAAAAGAGCAGCATCGAAATAGCTGCTGATGTTATAATGAGATTGTTCGCCCCGAATGGCCTGAAATGTGATAATTGCCAATTCGCCTGTTAGCAACAGAAATATGAAAAGACTTATCCTGGAGACTTTTTTTGGTTGACCGAGATTTTCCATCAGCCATCCCATTGTCCAAAAATAGATACTGACAGATAGGAAAAACTTGATGGGTTTGTTCCAAACACTGACACCGAGCAACTCCCGTGGGTCAAAAAATGAAACCAGTACCAGTCCTATTGCTATCAGGAACCCAATTACTCCGGCTTTTGCCAAAAGAGGATTCCGCTTTTCTAACTCAAAGTACCATGTTGCCGGCATAAGGATCTTGAGGGAATTTTCGCAGATAAAAAATACGGATGAGGATATAGAGCAACAAGCCCGCAGGTCCCACCATGAAAGTCAAAAGCAAACAAGGAAGCAAAATCCATCGATTAATTCCGGTCTTTGCAGCGTCTTGGCAAATCCACATTCCGACAAACAAATCAAAAACCAGGTAATGGATCCAACCTGCCAAAACTGCCTCATCATTTGTGAAAAGCAGTTTCACGTTTGCCAGAGTGTCAAATCCTCCCTGAGATTCTCCGCTCAAACCTTTGAGAATGAAGATCAAATAGACAGTTCCCATTGCTACAAATACTCCAGAAAAAAGAAACTGGTAAACCCAGCGCTTTTGGAAAAGGACAAAAAGTAAGATCCAGCTAAAGAAAGCGAGTGAGTTGGCGATCGAAAAAATAAGTTCCAGATTCATGAGACGTTGGTTTATCTCATGAAGCTAGAAAATAACTTTCTGATTTTAAATGTGATAGCAGATTAAATCTGCTTGGAAGCCTCTTTCTTTTTCAGTCGTGCGATGTAGAATCCGTCGAAGCCGCTTTCCTGAGCGAGTACTTTTTTGTCCTCGATCAATTCAAAGTCTTTTCCAACTTCGCTTTCAAGGAATTTTTTGATTTGGTCTTCATTTTCCGAAGGCAAAATACTACAAGTCGCATAGACCATCTGACCGCCCGGCTTCAGCATGGAAGGGTAGGCTTGAAGGATCTCTTGTTGGGTTTTCTGGACTTTCTCGATGGAATCAGGGCTGAGTTTCCATTTGGTATCCGGATTTCTGCGAAGCACTCCGAGTCCTGAGCAAGGCACATCCAGAAGCAAACGATCCGCAGATTCTTTGAGTCGCTTGATGGTTTTGGAGCCTTCGATCACTTTTGGTTCGATGATCGATACGCCGTCTCTTCTTGCTCGCAATTTTGTCTGCTGAAGTTTCCAGTCTTCCACATCCATGCACAGAATTTTTCCTTTGTTTTCCATCAATGCAGCCAAATGAAGCGCTTTTCCACCGGCACCTGCACAGGCATCGATTACCCGCATTCCCGGCTCAACGGCCAAGGCTTCCGCCACCAACTGAGAGGATGCATCCTGAACTTCAAACAATCCGGCTTTGAAAGAAGGATGTCTGAAGACATTCTGGCGCTCATCAAGGATCAAAGCATCAGGATACCCTTTCATTACATGCGTGGTGATGTTATCCGCGGCAAGGGTATTTTTGAGGTCCTCGCGCGTAGTTTTCAGGGTATTCACTCGCAAAACCACCTGAGCTTCCTGATTCAGACTGTGGATTTCTGCTTCCCACTTATCTCCCAATTCTTTTTCTCCCAACTTGAAAAGCCAATCCGGAACAGATTCCAGCATGGCCGGATCTTCGAGTTTCTCGTATTTGCCTTTGATTTTATCAGGGTTGATTCGCGCAAATTCCTCCCAAGGCGGAAGGCTGCGTCCCTGCATCAACCAATACGTTCCAAACAGATCGTAATAGTCTTTAGAAGGGCTGAGAAAATTGATCAATCGCCACCAACGCACCATTTCATAGGTCGTCTCGGCGATGAAAGAACGGTCGCGCACTCCCCATTTTGGATTGGATTTCAGCGTTCGCTCTATGACTTTGTCCGCATACTGGCCTTCTTCAAAAATGGCGGCTAGCGCTGTGTGGACGCCTCGTATGGTGTTGTTATGTAGTTTCATGGGTGATAAATTCTCCACAAAGGTAAGGGGAAATCCTGAGGTTCACCCTTTTTGGAGTAAAAGCGCTTCTGGCTTGCTGCGTTGCATCTTTTTTGCCTGAGAAACTCAGGCTGAGTACATTTGAGACAATCACAAAGCCATGGCTAATAATTATCAGGAACTTGTTCAGCGTTGGGCTGCAGAACTCAGACAGCACTCCACCGAAGAGGCGGAGAATCTAATCAATTGGCTGCTTGAGCATCATTTGGGTTTGAGGCGAGTCGATATGATGCATTTTTTGGAAGAGAAAGATTTGCCCAATGCACTCAAACAGGATTTTGAAAAGCTGAAAGCAGGCGAACCCATTCAGTATATTTTGGGGAGGGGGCCATTTTACGGAAGAGAGTTTTTGGTCAATGAACACACCCTGATTCCCAGAAATGAAACGGAGGAATTGGTGCATCTCATCATCAAGGAAAACCCACAATCTGGACTTAAAATCCTGGATATCGGAACTGGCACGGGTTGCATTCCGATCAGTTTGGATCTGGAAATGAAATCGCCTGAGGTTTATGGAATTGATATTTCTGAAAAAGCTTTGGAACTAGCCCAGAAAAATGGGGAGTTACTGAAATCAAATGTCAGTTTTCTGAAATGTGATATTTTGAATGAAATGCCCAATGTCGGGGAGTTAGATATTTTGGTAAGCAATCCTCCCTATGTGCCTGACGGGGAGAAATCGGAAATGCATCGGAATGTTCTGGACTTTGAGCCGGAATTGGCACTTTTTGTTCCGGACGAAGATCCGGTACTTTTTTACAGAGTGATAGCAGAAAAAGGCAAACTACTTCTGAAACCTGGAGGCAAACTCTATTTCGAGATTCACGAACGATTCGGTTCGGAGGTAGCAGAGCTTTTGACCAGCCTGGGATATCAGGACGTTAAATTGGTGAGGGATTTGAACGGGAAAGAAAGAATTGCCTCCGCTATAAATTAGATCGTGATAATTATCTGATAGATTATCAGCTGTCTTGCCACTAACCAAATAAAACAAACTCTGAAGTTCAAAATCAGCAACTGTGGACAGTCGACTGTTGTCTGTCGTCAATTTCACCTGACCAGTTCCCCGATCCAAAACAGTCCTGGAGATTTTATTTCCGTCGTTCCTTCCGGCACCTCAATCATCGTGGCGTACGTGATCGGAAGAATCAGATCGCCATTCGAGTTTCTGATTTCTACTGGAAGTCCTTCTCTCGCATGAATATGAATGGTGCTTTCGGCAAACCATTTTTTGAAATTCCCTGATCGAACCGGGTAATATTTCCAGTCCCCATCCACGATTGTCAGATCCATCAGCTTTGTTTTCTCCTCCAATTCAAGCGCTTTTTGATGAGGGATTCCAACCAGATGAACTGCTTTGTGTTGGCTTTCGATCAGATATTGAAGGCCTTTGTCAAGGAAGTTTTCATCGTTCACGTTCAAAAATTTCAGAGGATATTGCTCTTCCAGAAGTTGAGGATTGGCTTTTTGAAATTCTTCAGAGGCGAGAATCAAATCGATTTTGATTCCCCAACTTAAAACCTGATCCAGTGCTTCCTCGCTTACCAGCACAGTTGGCACCCACTCCAGCATGGCCGAAACCTGATCAAAATGAATTTCATCTGCATTCAAAATGAACACTGCAGGCTCTTGCTGATCCTTGACAAAATGGTGAGAGGACATTAGCTCCAGAGTTTTCGGTAAAAATTCAAGGCATTTCCATAGGCCAAATCCTTCAATTGATTCTTGTCCAGATCGGTTTCCAGATGATCCAGAATTGAAAGGTATTTTCCTGCATTTTCTGCCAAAGGGAAATAGAATGGAATCCGACTCTGATCCGGGAAATTGCCAGTGTAGAAGAAGTCAGCGCCAAAGCAGACAGACTTCTCAGCACCGATAGCGAATCCGTGAAGAAGATGATCGAAAAGTCTTTCCGGAACATCCGTATCCAAAAATGCGCGAAGGAAATTCACCCCGATGATTCCTCCCCGATGGGCGATTTCTTTTGCAAATTCATCTGTCAGGTTGCGACGATGATTCCAGATAAACCGAAAATTGGAATGGCTGGCAATCACCGGAATGTCCAGCTTTTGCAAGTCAATATGATTCAAAATTCCTTCGGCAAGCAGGTCTGAAGTATGAGAAAGATCAATGGGAATCTGCTTTCCGGCAATGTGATCGAGCAGGCGCTTGCCATCATCCTTCAGTCCGATTCCGTCCGCATAGTTGCCTCCTCCGAATCGGTTTTCGGTATGATGCGTCAGGCTGATGTAAGCGAACTTCCCAACCTGGTCCAAAAGTTTGTCGAATTGAGTATGAATCTCTTTCCAGCTTGCTTGTTCATTTCCAAAACCGGTGGCATTTTCCACCGAAGCGATGATCCCGATTTGACTTTGATTTTCCCAATTCTTCAGAAATTCCTGTCCGGCATACCCCAAGACATCTGTATTTTCTTTTAAAAGATTCTGAAAAATTGTGGCTTGTTTGATGGCAAGATTCGTGCTTTCCGGACGAACATCCGTGTAGATAGCCATCACCTGCATGCGGACGTTTCCTTTGGTCAGGAGGGGAATAGCACAAGCGATTTGATCAGGTGCGAATGGATTTGCTCCAGGCACTGTAGCCAGAAAAGAAAGCATATCGCAGTGCATGTCAACAATCGGGAGATTCATGATTTTTAGGCTTTGGGGCAAAGTAAACCAAAAAAAGCCTGTGATTTTTAATACTTTTAGGAGACTTTCGGGTTAAGAGATTCGAAGCAACTATATTCAATTACCAACAGAAAATCAGAACAAATGGCCGTAGCACAACCCTTTAACATCAAAAAGTGGATTGATGAAAACCGACATTTGCTAAAGCCTCCCGTAGGCAATCAGCAAATCTACAAAGGCAATGATGATTTCATCGTAATGGTAGTGGGTGGCCCAAATTCCCGCAAAGATTATCATTACGACGAAGGAGAGGAGTTTTTTTACCAGTTAGAAGGTGATATCACGCTCAAAATCATTGAGGACGGAAAGCCTCGGGATATTGAAATTAAAGAGGGAGAAATTTTCCTTTTGCCTCCGAGAGTTCCGCATTCTCCCCGCCGTCCTGCCAACACGATTGGCTTGGTAATCGAACGATACAGGCGAGAAGGAGAGAAAGACGGGTTGATTTGGCATTGCGAAAACTGCGGGAATAAATTGTACGAAGAGTACACTGAAATCAACGATATCGTCGGTCAATTGCCTCCGATCATGGAGAGATTCTGGACTAATCCAGAGCATACATCCTGCAAAAATTGCGGGACGGTGATGGAGAAATAAAAGTTGAAATGTGGTAAGGTTGAAAGGTTAAAAGTTTGTTAACCTCACCTTATTACTTTGAAACTTTTCCACCTTGCAACTGTAATAACCAAACATGAATTCGATTCCCTTTCAATATAATGAGGCCTTTGCAAAGAAAATGGATGAACAAGATCAGCTGGCTCATTTCAGAGAGAGATTCCATTTTCCGAAGGTAAACGGACAAGAAGTAATCTATTTTTGCGGTAACTCGCTGGGTCTTCAGCCAAAATCGGTCAAGAAGCACATCGATAGTGAACTTGAAAACTGGGCAAATCTGGCCGTGGACGGACATTTTCATGGAGAAGATGCCTGGTATCACGTGCGTAAAAAATCAAAACCGGCACTTGCCGAAATCGTCGGAGCTCAGGAACACGAAGTGGTGGCGATGAACAATCTCTCTGTCAATCTTCACTTGCTAATGGTTTCCTTTTATCAGCCGACTGATGAGCGGTACAAGATTATCGTGGAGGCCGGAGCTTTTCCATCAGATCAGTATATGCTGGAGACGCAGATCAAGTTTCATGGTCTGGATCCATTGGATGTTCTGATCGAATTGAAACCGAGGTCGGGAGAGCATACTTTGCGAACTGAGGATATTCTGGAAGAGATCCGAAAGCAGGGAGATTCC
>VFKK01000344.1 GCA_009885605.1 Cyclobacteriaceae bacterium
AGAATCTCAAGATCTTCAAGCAATTTCTTGTCGTCAGTTTGGTTTTTAAATTCCTGTTTTTCCCATTCCTGAAAAAACTTAGTGAATTTATCCTGCTTCTTAAGGTCTTTCAATAGTACCTTATCCATATAAAAATATGCGATTTCCTTTTCAGTGATAATTTCTAATATACTATAATTTCAATCGGACTATGCATCTAATTTTTTCTTCACCTCATGCAGTTTAAGTAAGGCTTCTATCGGTGATATCGTGTTGATGTCGATTTGATCAAGCAACTCTTTAGCCTCCTGAAACTTCGGATCCATCTCAAACAAACTCAACTGAAAATTATTTTTTGGAATAGATTTCAACTTTTCTCCCGGATTTTTGATCGCCTTATCCTTCTCCAAATGAGACATAATCTCTGAGGCTCTGAGCACAATCGGATTCGGCATTCCTGCCATCTGAGCCACATGGATACCAAAACTATGCTCACTTCCGCCTTCTTTGAGCTTTCGCATAAAGATTACCTTGTTGCCTACCTCCTTCACCGAGACATTGAAGTTCTTGATTTTGGGAAAATCTGCCGCTAGCTGATTGAGCTCATGATAATGAGTTGCAAAAAGTGTCTTGGCTTTATTCTGGGGATGATTATGCAAATATTCGACAATTGCCCAAGCTATCGAGATTCCATCATAGGTGGACGTTCCTCTTCCGATTTCATCCATCAGAACCAGGCTTCGATCGGAAAGATTATTCAAGATGCTGGCAGTCTCCGTCATCTCCACCATGAAAGTAGATTCCCCTTTGCTCAGGTTATCAGAAGCACCAACCCGTGTGAAAACCTTATCTACAATCCCGATTCTTGCAAAAGAAGCTGGCACAAAACTTCCCATTTGAGCCATCAAAACAATCAACGCTGTCTGCCGCAGTAAGGCAGATTTACCCGCCATGTTGGGACCGGTGATGATCATGATCTGCTGACTATCGTTGTCAAGGTAAATGTCGTTTGGGACATAATTTTCCCCAACCGGCAATTGCTTTTCGATCACGGGATGTCTTCCGTCTTTGATTTCGAGCGTCTCAGTTGTCGAAATTTTTGGGCGGGAATATCCGTTTGAAAGGGCTACCTGAGCGAAGGAAAGTAAAGCATCCAAAGTTCCTAAAACGCGCGCATTCTGTTGTATTTGGGAAACGTATTGCGCCGCCTCTGAAACTAGTTCCTGAAAATATCTTTGCTCGATGGCAATCATTCTATCTTCAGCATTCAGGATTTTCTCTTCGTAATCCTTCAGTTCAGGCGTGATATATCGCTCAGCATTCACCAAAGTCTGCTTGCGAATCCATTCCTGTGGCACTTTGTCCCTGTGCGAATGGGTCACCTCCAGGTAATATCCGAATACTTTATTAAAGGCAATTTTCAGGGATGAAATTCCGGTATTCAGGACCTCCCGCTGCTGAATTTGCACTAGAAAATCCTTTCCAGTATTGGCCAAGCCCCTATATTCATCTAGATCAGCATCCACACCATCTTTGATTACATTACCCTGATGGGTGAGCATCGGCGCATCTTCCTTGAGTTCTCGCTCGATCTTATCAAGCAAAAACTCACAAGGATGAATCTGGTCCGAAAGTCGTTTAAGTGTTGGGTTTTTTTGGCTTTTAAGAAGTTCTTTGATTGGCAGCGTGCTTCGCAAGGCGCGCTTGATCTGATTCATTTCCCTGGGATTTGCTCGTCCCACGACTACTTTGGAGATGAGCCGCTCAAGATCACCTATCAGTTTTAACGGTCCCAAAATCTCTTCAATCAAAGTTGAATTTTGGTAGAAATAATCTACCACGTTTAGCCGCTCTTCAATGGGTGATTTTTCCTTGAGAGGAAGAACCATCCATTTTTTCATCATCCTGGAACCCATCGGAGTGACCGTTTGGTCCAAAATCTGAATCAAAGGAACTCCACCTTCATGCTGTGCAAAAACCAACTCAAGGTTTCGAATAGTGAATTTATCCAGCCAGACATATTTCTCCTCCGCAATCCTGGAAATGGCAGAAATATGCTGGATCTCCCGGTGCTCAGTTTCCTCCAAATAATATAAAATCGCTCCGGCGGCTATAACTCCCGACTCCAATTCCTCTATTCCAAAGCCCTTCAGATTGGCGGTGCCAAAATGGTTTTTGAGCTTTTCGTAGGTAAAATCAAACTGGTAAACCCAATCTTCGCAATGGAATGAAATGAATTCTCCCTTAAGCAAATCAGCCGCTGTCTTTCGCGCAGCCTTCGAAAAAATCAACTCGGAAGGAGAGAAGCTTTGAAGCAATTTTTCCAGATAGGAAGTGTTCCCTTCCGAGCACATAAATTCCCCCGTCGAAACATCAAGAAATGCGATTCCATGCTTGTCTTTTCCGAAATGAATCGAGGCCAGGTAATTATTTTTTCGCGTATCCAGAACCTGATCATTATAGGAAAGACCCGGAGTGACTAGTTCGGTAACTCCACGTTTTACAATTCCTTTGACTGATTTCGGATCTTCCAACTGATCGCAGATAGCGACCCGATTTCCGGCCCGCACTAATTTTGGAAGATAAGTATCGAGTGAATGATGCGGAAAACCAGCCAATTCGATAAAAGTGGCTGATCCGTTTGCTCTTCGGGTAAGTACGATGTCCAGAATCTTGCTGGCCTTAATCGCATCCTCCCCAAATGTCTCATAAAAATCTCCCACCCGAAAAAGCAACAAAGCTCCGGGATGCTTCGCCTTAATCGCATTGTATTGCTTCATCAAGGGTGTTTCTTGTCCGTCTTTGGATTTGCTCATGGGGGGTATGCTTACTTTATACTAGTTTTGGGGAATTTCCTGCGAATAAAAGCTCAAAATAAAGCATTCGGCAAGGAGAACAAAAAGGCATGAAAAAATTAAGCATGGAAGAGCTCGAAAGGCTTTCCGTAGAGGAGTTTAAAGAAATAAAGAAATCCCCGATAGTATTGGTTCTGGATAATGTGCGCAGCCTGAATAATGTAGGGTCAGCATTCCGAACAGCCGATGCTTTCCGGATCGAAAAGATCTATCTCTGCGGAATCACAGGCACCCCTCCTCACAGGGATATTCAAAAAACAGCGCTCGGAGCTACGGAATCTGTGGAATGGGAATATTGTCTCAATACGATGGCGGCTGTGGATAAACTCAAAAAATCAGGTTACCAAATCTGCGCCCTGGAGCAAGTCGAAACTTCAAAAATGCTGAATGATTTTTTTCCGGAAAAGGAACTTAAATATGCTCTGATCTTTGGAAATGAGGTTTTTGGAGTTGAGGAAGATGTGTTAAAAGCTTGTGATCATGTGCTGGAAATCCCACAGCTAGGCACCAAACATTCCCTGAATATCTCAGTGTCTTTGGGAATTGCAGTTTGGGATTTGATGGTGAAGCTGGAGCAGTTTTAGTCTTTCAGGAATCTGTAACGGATACCGAAAGATCCTCTAAAAATGCTTTGTTCTCCCACAATCCCCGCCGCCTCAATATGGAATCCAAAATCCTTTTGCTCGAAAGGATAAATATTCAAACCGACTGGAATAACAAGACCGGTAAAACCTCCTGCTCTGCCTCCTAATCCACCATAAAACTCAAACCGATCAGTTTTTTTTAAAATGTAATTTGCATCCAATTCAATACTTATATCCGAAAAATACTGATCAGTACCTACTCTGAATTCAGGCAGCCATCTTTCTCCCAATTGTTTGTTAACTCCCAGAAAAGGCAAATTGCTTTGATGATAAGAAACAGTCCACTGTGCAAAAGAAACAGTGGAAATCAAGCCAAAAAAGGCCAAAAGAATAAGTTTTTTCATTGTATAAAATCGAATAGTATAAATAATTAAAAGCCTAGATCGCTGAGTTTGATGTGAGTTTTGATCATGTTGCTGCTAGCTTTGGCTACGATCTTACCGGATTCTTTTCTGATTACGGCTTCCCAGTGATTGAGATTTGAGCCTGACCGGACTAATTTTGCAGAAACTTCCAGTACTTCCCCAACCTGTGCGGAAGCGAGAAAATCAACATTCAGGTTAATCGTCGTCATCAGATATTCGGATCCAGCAACAAAATTTCCCGTTCCTATCACATCGTCCATCATCAAAGAAGCCATTCCTCCGTGAAGCATTTTGGCAGGATTGCACATTTCAGTTCTTACCACATAAGAAACCTTGATATGATGATTATCGATTTCGACTAACGTCCCGGCCAACCAATTACCTGCGGCTGAAGGAGTTTTGTCTAACCTTTTTCCAATCTGGGTTTTAAAAAATTCGAGTTGAAGATTGGTATCCATTTTAATTTATTCGTTGATTTTGGTTCAAAAGCCTAAAATAGTCGTTGAGAATGGTTTTCAAAACTTCTTTTTCTTTAGGCGAAGCCCAAATCGGAATCCAGGCAGCACTATGCCATAATTCGAAAGATGCAGTTTCTTCAATCCAGGGCTTTAGCTTATCCACATTCGATTTATGGTCAAATTTATTTCCGTTGTCCAAAGTGAACTCTTCTGATTTTAATTCAGCGGAAACTCTGATTTTGATAGGCCAGTCGAAATTCATTGGCTCCAAATAGAGGTAAACTTCGTCCTTTTGTGAATTCAAAATAATCAAAAGATCAAGCGTTGGGATCGAATCAGAAATCTGCCTTTTGCCGTGACGGAACAGCGCCATCCCAGCATCGGATCGGTTTTCCCGATCGTAATAACTCGCCCGGACATTAAGAAAATAAAGTCGGTCCGAATCCGCCATTCTGAAAGTGTCGTCTTCCCCACTGTTATTTGCTCTTTTATCATTGAAAAAAGACAAGATGAACACCAGCGAGATAGAAGCTATCCCAAAAATCTTGATAATCTTAATGAGTTCCGG
>VFKK01000205.1 GCA_009885605.1 Cyclobacteriaceae bacterium
GTAGGAGGAAGTCGGGCAAGATCTCTGGAAGTAACCAGTCTGAATACCGAATATCTTGCCATTCGCTGGATTGATCATTTTGGACGGATCGTCCAAACACAGGTTTACCAAATCCCAAAATCTGCCCGTCCATGAGAGACATGCTCGTTCGCCTGATCGGCCTTCCTGATGTATCTGAAACTGAAAAAAAACTTTTTATGAAGGAAAATATCGTCTTTCGCAGAGCCATCGCTCCTGAAAAACATTTGGTCAGCGATTGGGTGATGGAGCAATTTGGTGCCTATTGGAAATCCGAAGTTGAGGTAGCATTCTCCCGGCAGCCGGTTTCATGCTGGCTGGCGCAAAGGGGAAACGACATTCTTGGCTTTGCCTGCTATGAATCCACCTCCCGCAATTTCTTTGGCCCAACCGGAACCCTGGAATCTGAGCGGGGCAAAGGAATTGGTAAAACACTCTTGGTAAAATCCCTTGAATCCCTTCGGGAAATGGGTTACGCCTACGCCATTATCGGCGGAGTCGGCCCTGCAGAATTTTATCAAAAATCCGTCGATGCCCGGATCATTGAAGGCTCCGAAACCAGCATTTACGAGCACCTGATCCGTAAAAAATGACCCAAACCACCCAAAAAAACCCTTGGTATTGGGTTCCATCCCTCTACCTCACCGAAGGTATTCCTTATGTCATCATCATCTCAGTTTCGGTCATCATGTACAAGAAGCTCGGAGTTTCCAATTCCGACATTGGTTTGTACACGAGTTTCCTCTACCTGCCTTGGGTGATAAAACCCATCTGGAGCCCCATAGTGGATCTTTTTGGCACCAAAAGAAAATGGTTTCTAAGCATGCAATTGATTCTGGCTTTGGCCTTTTTGGGAGCAGGCTTGGTCACACCCTCCAATCATTTCTTCATCCTTACTTTGGCTTTTTTCTGGATGGGAGCTTTTGCCTCCGCCACCAATGATATAGCTTCCGATGGTATGTATTTGATCGCGCTGAAACCCGACAAGCAAAGCTTTTTTGTGGGCTTGAGGGGCACTTTCTATAGGGTCGGATTCATCACGGGACAAGGATTGATCGTCATTATTGCAGGTTCGTTGGAGACTTCGCTTGGAGACACCACCAAGGCATGGTCTTACACGATGATTGTGGTTGCAGGATTGATGCTGATTTTAACTGCAGTCAATTATTTCACCACACCCATTGTTGAAGAGAAAACTGCGAAAGAAAAAGAAGAAGCAAGTTTCGCGGCCGTTTTCAAGACCTATTTCACCAAGAAAAACATTTCTCTTTCCTTGGGTTTCGTGTTGCTATACAGACTCGGAGAATCCCAATTAGTGAAAATGGCATCGCCTTTCTTCCTCGATGATCGTACAGATGGAGGGCTTGGGTTAAGTACATCTGAAGTCGGATTCATTTATGGAACACTGGGAGTGGTCGCATTATTGGCTGGAGGAATTCTTGGAGGGATCGCAATTTCCAGATCCGGATTGGGAAAATGGATGATGCCGATGGCATTTGCTATCAACTTGCCAAATATCCTGTACATCGTACTTGCATACTACCAACCGGAAAACCTATTTTTCTCAGCATCTGTAGTCGTAATCGAGCAGTTTGGATATGGTTTTGGATTTGCTGCCTACATGGTTTTCCTAATATTCCTGGCTGAAGGAGTTTTCAAAACCTCCCATTATGCCATCACAACGGGATTTATGGCAATGGGAATGATGCTTCCAGGAATGCTTTCAGGATACATGCAGGAATGGCTTGGCTATCCGGGTTTCTTTGTCTGGGTGGTAATTGCAACAATTCCAGCATTCATTATGGCAGCGAGCGTCAAGTATCCGAAGGAATTTGGGAAGAAGACTGAAATATGAAGTCTGAATTCTGAAGTTTGAAACTTCGAAATTCGATATTCAGCATTGGATGATCATTATTTGAAAATTCCCAATATCGAACTTCGAATAATGGACGTCGAAGAACGGGAAATGAAAATCATCTAAATCCGGAAAAAAGTACGATTTACGAAATACGAATTACGGGGCAATTTCTAGAGTTTAGATTTTGGAAAAAATCAACTTTGAAAGTTAAAAAGTCAGAATTCCTAAACAATCTTGAGAGCTTCTTGAACTTTACAACCCTTCAACTTTTCCGCTTTCCAACCCAATTTTCAAATCTTTCAATTTTCCTATCTTACAATTCCTACATGAACAAAAAACAAAAAATAGCCCAAATCTTCTTTCCGGCGGCATTCATTCACGACTCGGAGGAAAATTATTTGGAATTGGAAAGTCTGATTCGGGAGGATAATATCGGGGGTTTGACATTTTTCCATAGCCGAATTTCTGCTGCTGCCAATTTTGAAAAGCGAGCCGAAGTTTTGGATGTAAGCGGGACTTTCGAAAAGTTAATCCACCTGATCAACCGCTACCAGAAAGCGGCAAAATCCCCTCTCATCATCAGCATCGACGGAGAATATGGTCTTGCCATGCGGGTAGAAAAAACTCCCCAATATCCATTTGCCATCACACTGGGGGCATTGAAAGAAAACGAGAAAGAACTTGTGGAAGAAGTTGGATATCGAATGGGCCTGGATATGAAAAGGTCTGGAATCCATCTGAATCTTGCTCCCTGTGCCGATGTAAATACCAATCCGGATAACCCGGTAATCGGTTATCGATCCTTTGGTTCTGATACTCAAAGAGTATCCAAACTCTCTCTCGCTGCCTACCAAGGGATGAAAAAAGCGGGAATCGGAGCTTGCCTGAAGCATTTTCCAGGACATGGCGACACACATGTTGATTCTCATTTAGGTTTGCCTGTTCTGCACAAAACAAAAACCCAACTTCAGGCCGAAGAACTCCTCCCTTTTCAACATGGAATAGATAATGGTGTGGAAATGATTATGGTCGGGCATTTGGCTGTCCCGGCTTTAACCGGAGGCAAGGAAATCGCTGCCACCATAAGCCGGGAACTTATCACTGATTTATTGAAAGGCGAGATGGGATTCAAAGGATTGGTCATCTCAGATGCCCTCAATATGAAAGCGGTCGCCAAACATTTTCCGGAACCAGGGCAATTGGAATGGGAGGCATTCCATGCAGGAAATGACATCCTATGCTTTTCGGATCATGTGAAGAAAGGAATCGAATTGATCAGCGAAAAAGCTACCGAGGAAGAAGTAGATCAGGCTTATGAAAAGATCCAAAATCTTAAGCATAAGTTGAGAGTATTCGATTTTCAACCTTTTGATGTTCCGGTTTTCGATTGGAAAAGTCATTCTGCTTTCCAAAGCAAACTTGCCGAAAAATACATCAGCACGCTTCGAGGGAAAATTGATATCACAGAAATAAAAAC
>VFKK01000256.1 GCA_009885605.1 Cyclobacteriaceae bacterium
TCCCTGATATAAGCAAATCCATACAATTGGTAGATAAATCCTGAATCAGAACCAGCTGTAACCCGGCCTCCACGATTTTTATATTCATTTACAAAAGTCATCCAAAGACGGTAATTTTCTTTCCACTGCACTTCTTCCTCAGTTGTCCAGTCAAACCAATAAGACCCGTGAGATTGCCTGCTTGGCGCATAGAATCTCCAAAGAGATGGTAACGTGTAGACATCGTGCCACTCGGCAGTGCGGGCCCTCATCAGATCTCTGTTGGCTTCGTAAATATTGAAAGTAGGATCAAGGGTAAAATCGAGTTCCAGTAATTCATTCATCACCTTATTCCAGTGGTCTGAAAATGGCGGTGCCGCTTGGCTCCAAAGCTTTCCAGCTTCTCCGAATCGATGCTGCTCGTTTTGATAATTGTAATCCAACCTGAAATCCTGAATTGTACGATCCTGAAAAAGTGCTTCAGGCAAACCATACCAATGCTCCATAGTAGTCAATCCTGCTCTGGCAGAATTAAGCACGTTCCATCTGGCAACATCCAATTGCTGATGGTGCATTGCAGAGCCTTTTCCAAGTCGTTTATTTTCTTCCATTGCTGCTTGCAAGACCTCCGGTTTTCCTCCGAAAAACTTGATTCCATCCGCACCTTTTTTAGCGTTTTCAGTTACCCAAGCTTTTGCCTGAGCTTCAGTTGTTATCGGAGTTTCTGATCCTTGACCAAAAGCTGTGTAGGCAAGGATTCTCGGCGCGGTAATTTCATTGGTCGAAGACTTCTGCTTATGCTCCAAAACCCAATCCAGGCCATTTCCGGTCGATGGATCTCTGATGGTGGTGATTCCATGTGCCATCCAAAGTTTAAAGACATATTCCGCAGGAGTGCCTTGTCCTGATCCGCCGATATGACTGTGCATATCCACAAAACCTGGCAACATGTAATGACCCTCCAACTCATAGACTTTATCATTCGGCCCGGCTTTCGGTCTTCGATCTTCATTGATGGGAAGCCCTGGATATCCCACTACCTGGATTTGGGCGATTTTATTTTTCACCACCACAATATCTACCGGACCTACGGGTGGAGCTCCTGTGCCGTCCAGCAAAATCAGGCCTCGAAATATCAGTCTGTCAAAAGGACCTTCCCCTTCGTCACGGGCAGGAGAAGGCATAATCTGGGCAAGGAGTGTGAGGGCAAGTGAAATGCTGAAAAATAAGGTGAGTAAAATTTTCTTTTTCATCTGTTTATATTTTGTTTTTTTAATGTCAGATGGAATCTCGCCTGTTTGATAATCATTAAAATGTGTGACGAATTCGTTCATGCTCGATTTCATAAGGGATGGTGGCTTTTATGAGATCAATAAGTTAGGAGAAAAAGCAGCAAGAACAAATTTGCATTATTTGAACTGTCACAAACAAAAAAGCCCGCCAGGAATTCCTGACGGGCTTTTGAATTAAGGTTGGTGGTTTTTATAAATCTTTGAATTTCTCCATGATATCTTCCGAAATCCCGGTGAAGGAATATCCTCCGTCGTGGAAAAGGTTTTGCATGGTCACAAGTCGAGTGTAATCGGAGAACATGGTTACAATATATTCTGCACAAGCCTCAGCCGAAGCGTTTCCAAGTGGAGAAAGTGAATCTGCAAAATTGAAGAAAGAGTCAAATCCACCGATTCCTGTTCCTGCAGTAGTTTTGGTAGGAGACTGAGAAATCGTATTTACACGAACTTTCTTCAGCTTACCGAATCTGTATCCGTAACCTCTTGCGATGCTTTCCAGCAACGCTTTGGCATCAGCCATATCTGTATAAAAAGGAAATACCCGCTGAGCTGCGATGTAGGAAAGTCCAATGATGGATCCCCATTCATTCATCGCATCCTGCTTCTCAGCCACCTGCATCATTTTGTGGAAAGAAATCGCAGATACGTCATAAGACTTCATTGCCCACTCATAATTCAGATCACCATAAGATCTGCCTTTTCTGATATTTGGAGACATCCCGATAGAATGCAACAAGAAGTCAAAATTACCTCCGAGATATTCTTTTGCTTCTGTGTAAAGCTTCTCGATATCTTCCAGACTAGTAGCATCAGCCGGTATTACAATGGTGTTACATTCCTGAGCGAGTTCATTGATTGCTCCCATTCTCATGGCGATTGGGGCATTGGTAAGGACGAATTTCGCTCCTTGCTCTTTGGCTTTCAGGGCGGTTTTCCAGGCGATGGAGTTCTCATCCAGCGCTCCTGTGATGATGCCCACTTTTCCTTTCAGCAAATTTTCTGGCATATAGCTATTGGGTTGTTTCTAAAATGATCGCGTAAAAATAGGGAAATTTTATGATTCCGGACTTTCATTTGATCGTTGGCGGAGATTTACCTGCGAAGTAACTCTCTTGCGCTTTCCAAAGCAGAAGCAGATGGGGTTGCTCCCGCGATCATTTTGGCAAGCTCCTGGATACGGCCCTCTTCTTCAAGCAATTTGATTTTGCTGACAGTTTTCGCCGATGAATTATCCTTGTAAACAAAGTAATGCAAATCACCTTGACCCGCTACTTGCGGCAGATGTGTGATGCAAATCACTTGGTGATTTTGGGAAATTTCTTTCATCATTCGCACCATTTGAAGTGCAACTTCTCCGGAAATCCCGGTATCGATCTCGTCAAAAATCAGAGTTGGCAAAGCCATTTTATCTGCCATTAAATATTTGATTGCAAAAAGCAATCTGGAGAATTCACCGCCTGAAGCTACTTTTTTCAGCGGCTGCGGAGATGATCCCTTATTGGCAGAGAAAAGCAATTCAATCTCATCCATTCCTCCGGGATTGGGTTCGGTAGACTTATGCTCCACTACCAGTTTGGCGTTTTCCATGCCCAAGCCGGCTAGTAGTTTTTCTAAAGATTTTTGAAAATCCGGAAAGCAAGACACTCGAAGCTTTCGAAGTTTTTCCCCGGACTCCTCTATTTGCTTTTCAGCTTGATCCAATGTGGCTTTTGCTACCCTCAGGGTTTCATCCAGATTTTGAAACTGGAATACTTTGTCTGCCAACTCAGCTTCCAAAGCCATTAATTCCTCTACAGAGTTTACTCCATGCTTCTTTTGAAGCTGGTAAATCTTACTCAGGCGCTCACGAATTCCTTCCAGCTTTTCAAAATCAACTTCTATCCCGCCCTCTTCGTCTGCAAGTGTATCTGCCAGATCTTTTACCTCAATTAATGAACTTTGAAATCGCTCACGTAAGGCCTGAAACTTATGAGCCAGTCTCTCAAGTGACTGCATTCCATGCTGAATTTGAGCCATCCCCTGAATCACACCAAATTGCTCATCCTGAAAAAGGTTGAGCATCTCGTTGATTTTCAATTTGATTTCTTCCGCATTCTCGAGGACTTCCTGGGTAGATTCTAGTTCAGATTGCTCTCCTGCCTGAAGACTCAGCGCACCCAATTCATCCAGTTGAAATTGGTTGAAATCAGCCTCCTTTTGTAATTCCTGAGCTTTTTGCTTGAGTTCGTGATAGGCTTTCTGGCTTTGTTTGAAGGTCTTATAGTCTGTTTTGTATTGTTTAAGTTCTGCCTGAGTTTGGGCAAAAGCATCTATCAGCCCAAGTTGATAGCTTCCCTCTCCAAGTTGCAGCGTGTCGTGCTGAGAATGAACATCCATCAGGTAGGCACCCAACAATTTCAATGTGTCCAGGAGAACAGGTGTGTCGTTGACGAAGGAGCGGGATTTTCCTCCAGGACTGATCTCACGTCGAATGATGCAGGTCGGATCAAAGTCCAGTTCTGCACTTTCGAAGAAGTCCTTCAATCCATACTCCCCGATCTCAAAAACCCCTTCAATGACACATTTTTTATCTTCATGCAGCAAGACTTTGGTATCTGCTCGATTCCCAAGCAACATCCCCATTGCCCCCAGCATAATTGATTTTCCGGCACCGGTTTCACCCGTAATCATGCTGAGACCTTTACTCGGCTGCATGAGAAGTTGATCAATCAGAGCATAATTTGAAATGCTGAGGGACTTTAGCATGAATATGTGTTAGATGCGGAACAAATCTAAAAAAATCGAGGCTAGCTTTTCAGAAGCTCATTATACTTTCTGGCATTATTTGGATCCACATCCAATAATAATTTAACAGCTTCTGTACGTAACTCCAGAGATGCATTCATTAAAATCTTAGAGATTTCATCACTTTTTGCATCAATGAATGAAATGGTGAAAATTCCGTTTGGCTGGGCTTTATTGGCTTCTGAAACTAGTCTGATAGCTTGAACCATATTTTTGTAAGCAGTTTCCGGATCTGCCTGCAGAATATCCAGCCCTTGTCTGTGATATAAATAATACGCGTCCCGGATCGTGGAGAATACGGATGAAGTATAAATGTCATTGATCAGCCAATACCGATTTCGTCTGTCCGAAGTACTCTGTATCCAGCCGGGACGCCCCGATTGCTGTGCATTATTAACAATATCATTTGCCACTTCAAAAAAATCATCCCCTCCTTTACTTGAGAAAGTATCATAATCCAAACCCAGTGCAATGTGTGCATAGAATGCCAGCAGAGAACTTATGTTATTCAAATAAGTGAATCTGTTAAACTCCAAAGGATAAGATTCAATGTATTCAAAATTCCAGTTTCGATCCACAAAGTTGAAAACAAGGGACTCGTAATTGGTACCATAAATCGGCCGAACTGTTTGGATCTGAACCGTGGCCTCGTAATATCCTACCTGAGGTACGTCATTAATGGTAATCAAAAGGTTTCCTTTGATCCTTTCTTCCGGACGAAACTCCTCTGTGGTCCAGGATCGACCGTTGAGAAATTGCTCAAAACTGGATTTCATCTGATTGAAAACATCAGTGTTTTGAATCCTCGCTCTGTCGCTGTTGATAATTACGGTGAAATCTAATTCCTGCGAAAAGCCGGCCTGAGCCAGGCAGAAAAGCAAAAGCGTAAATAGCCATTTCTTCATAGCACTAAAAATAGGGATTTATCCAAGTTCAAACCTGTACCGGCACTAATTTGATTTGATCGAGGATCAAACTTGCAATTTGATTTTTTGGAGAAATGCCCGTTTGAGTAGATGCCCCGGAGCGATGAAATATGTGCACCTTGTTAGTATCCAACTGAAATCCGGCACCTGCTTCCTTCATAGAGTTGAGGACAATGATGTCAAGATTCTTCTTTTTCAGCTTGGATTGAGCATTTTTAGATTCGTTTTCGGTTTCCAACGCAAACCCAACATGAATCTGATTGAGCTTTTTCTCCAAACCCAAAGAATAGGCGATGTCTACATTTTTGATCAAATGAATCGATAATTCAGCATCATTCTTTTTGATTTTCTCTTTAGCCACTTTTGCCGGAGCATAATCGGCTACCGCTGCTGCAAAAACAGAAATATCCATTTTTGGATGCAGGGCTTTCGCAGCTTCAAACATTTCATTTGCAGATCTGATATCCTTCCAATGAAATCTTTCTTTATTAACCTTCAAAGAAATCGGACCGGAAATCACAAAAACGTCCGCTCCTCTCTCCAGAAATGCTTCAGCTAGGGCATAGCCCATTTTTCCGCTTGAGTGATTGCTGATGAATCGAACCGGGTCAATCGCTTCCTGAGTTGGACCCATCGTGATCTGGACTTTCTTTCCTTTAAAATCCTGAGTTTTGGAGAAAAACTCCTCCACTTTTTCAAGAATATTCTCAGGCTCCATCATTCGTCCCTGTCCGGAAAGTCCGCTGGCTAATTCTCCGGTTTCAGCATCCAAAATCTGATTTCCAAATGAAAGCAAACGTTTTAGATTTTCTCTGACAGAGGGATGTTGATACATATCCAAGTCCATCGCCGGGGCAATCATGACCGGGCATCTTGCGGATAGATAGGTAGCTGAAAGTAAATTGTCACAAATCCCATTTGCAAACTTGGCCACAGTATTTGCACTGATTGGGGCCACCAAAAATAAATCTGCCCAAAGGCCCAATTCAACATGATTGTTCCAAACGCCCGAATCATCCTTTTGGAATTTACTTAAAACGGGCTTTTTTGACAAAGTTGCCAACGTGAGCGGGGTAATAAAATCAAAAGCAGAAGCGCTCATAATGATTTGCACTTCTGCTCCTGCTTTGACTAATAATCGGGTAAGAAAGGCACTCTTGTATGCGGCGATGCTGCCGGTCACACCCAGTAAAATCCTTTTACCCTTGAGGCTCATATCTTACTCCTCTGTCTCTTTTGCCGGATATCTATGGTAAACTTTACCTTCCATAAACTCCTCTAGTCCAAGAGTAGACGGCTTAGGCATTCTCTCATAGAATTTTGAAATCTCGATTTGCTCTTTGTTTTCAAATACTTCCTCAAGATTGTCAACTGTAGACGCAAATTCTGAAAGCTTATTATTCAATTCTTCTTTCAAAGTAGTTGAAATCTGCTTTGCACGCTGACCTGCCACATGAAGAGACTCATAGATATTACCAGTCTTATCTGCGATTTTGTCCAGGTCACGAGTGATAATGGAGGGATTAGTAGCCATATTCGAATTAGATTATGTTTCTATTTATTGATTAATTATCCACCGGTTTGGCGGAAATAATGGTAGCATTTTGAGCAGCCAATCGGTCTGCAATTTCTTTCTTCAATTTCTGATGCTCTGCAAGCTCTTCTCTTGTTTCTACTTCGTAATCCTTCACTTTACCGGTAAAACCGCTTGTAGGATACCTTTGATAGAAACTGCTTGCAAATTTAAGTGCTTCATTCAAGCGTTCTTCTTTCTTCGAATAAGCGCTGTTTTTGGCGTAGCCTGTCCCAACTTCTACTAGCTTGTACGCCAATTCTTCGTTGTATTTACTTTCAGGAAAATCCTTTGTGAAATTCTGAAAGTTGATGATACAAGCTCTGTAAAAATCGCCGGGATACAGACCATCTTTCAATCTGTAATACATAGAAGATTCCTGATAAGCTTTCTCTTCAAACCTTTTCTGAAGATCCGTAAGCATTCCCATAGCTCTCTCGTAACTAGCTGATCCAGGGAAAACAGTAACAAACTGTTGAATTGCGCTGACCGCTTCCTGACTGCTTTGCTGATCCAGATTAAAATCCGGAGCATCCAAATACAGGGAATAAGCATTCATGAACAACGCCTCCTCAGCCAACGGGCTTCTATTGTAAGTTCTGTAGAAAGTACTGAAATACCCCGCAGCCTCTATGTATCGCTTTGTTTTGAAATGGCAGTTAGCATAGTTGTAATCAGCAAGTTCCGCCTTTTCACTTCCCCGGATTACCGGAAGCACTTTATCGTAAAGTATAATCGCTTTATTGTATTCTCCTGCTTGATAATAGCTATTAGCGCCTGCATAGAGTTCTTCCCAATTGGTGCTTTTCTCCAATTTATTGAAAGGACCGCAGGAGCCCAAAGCCAAGGAAATAAGAAGAATAAGGATGAATTGTACGCGCATGTTCATTTTCAAGACCGCAAATATACGGGATAATTATTCGTATTCAAATGGAATGGGAAAGGTCAGAGCAGGCTTACTTCTTGATTTGAAGCTTCTTGGTAACAATATTTTTATTGTCCAGGAAAAGCGTGTAGAAATAAATTCCTTCTTTAAACTCAGACACATTGATCGAAAGGCTACTACTTTCAGGATCTAATTCATATTCTGCTATGGGATTACCGATAAAGCTATTGATGGTAATTTTGGCTTTAACTTTAGGATTATTGAATTGATAATCAAGCTGCGCTATTCTACTGCTTGGATTAGGATAAACGTCACTCAACTTAATATCCTTATAGTCAAACTCATCTATTTTTTTGTCCGGATTAGAAACGCTATACCTGGCTTCAACCATAAACGTTTCCCGAATATTTTCAGGATTTACGAAGAACAGGTCAAAACTACCCATCGTTTCTACTATTCCCATCTCAAACTCCAGATATAAATCTGTCATTATTTCACCGGGCTCCATGGAAATTTTTACTTTGGCAAGATCCCGTTTGGGATCAAAGCATTGTTCTCCGATACAGATTCTTACTTTCTGAGATGAACCGACATTTCCTCGGATATTTTTAAGAAAATAGGTTTTGGACTGATTGCTTTCGTTTTGGAGAATGATTGATTTGCGCTGAGATGAACCTAAATCACCTGAAAACTGAAGGTCTTCACTTAGCACACGAATTTGCTGAGCTTCCGCAATGATCGGGAGAAACAGCAAGAGCCATGTAAAAAATAGTAGTAACCGTTTCATGTAAAATTTTTATCAATAAGCGATTCAGTTGTATTTAACTGTATTCAATATACGTACAAAAATAAGCCATTGATCATCCCGAAATAGAAAAAAGCGGTTAATTGTTGTTAACCTTTTTAAAATTTTTTCTCGGCTCACTCGTTAGCCATCAATCTTGTTTCTGAGAACAGGTTTCAAAACGTTTTTTTGATTTGGCGAACTGCTTTTTTGAAGCTCCTTTTGGATTTCGTCGTCTGTTGGAAGAGGTATTTTTATGTCAGGAATATCGAAAAGATTTTTAGCCTCTGGATCAATTTCTTCAGGTTTTCTCCAGGCATTTATAATTTTCATGTCGGGTTTTTCCTCGATTCTCCATTGAAACCCTTCCAACCTGGAGTTTTCTTCGGTCAGTTTTTGCACCGGAGTAAACTTGCCATCAGGCTTGACTCCATATGTCACACGGCGTATGGCGCCATCCTCAAATACTAATTTGATATTAGCACTCAGGGTCCTGTTGACTCCCTGATTCACGGTATCGCCTTCCAACGCAAAATAAAGCGACTCCCCGTTTCCATCGATGTTCAAATGACTTATCTGCCCTTCTTTGAAATAAGCCATCATCGATCTTCCTTTCATTTGATTGAAATTAAAAATTGTATCCTGAGTGATAACAAATGCTTTGTCCTTCATAAATACCCGATCCAGCTCCTCATTTGCAATGAAGAAAATCATGCTGTCAGCAGAGATTTGGCTGGTTTGACTCCACATGACAGGATCTTGAAATAATCGAATCGATGAATCTGAATAATTGTAAGCCAGGGAATCTGCCACTCCCGAAAGATCTGCTTTGACCAGATTGATCGAGCGGAAAGCCAGCAAAAATTTAGCGGAATCCGTTTCGCTATCCTGAGAAATCAACGAATCTGCCGTCACGAATAAAGTATCCTTTTCGAAGTATTTTCGAACCAAGGCATTCCCGTGAACAAGGCTGTATTTTCGTTCTTCCCAGTACTGGCCTATATCTCCGAAGACCTCAATTTCCCTTGCTTTATTGTAGACGCTTACATTTTCCTTGCCTTCATAGTACGCTTTCTGTTCATCGTAAAAAAGCTGCTTTGCCTTCACCCTGCTGGTTTCTGACTCCACTATGCCTTCAAAAAACTGAAACTGCTTTTGCTGCGTGTTGTAAAAACTCCCCTTCTGAGCATCCAGCGTATTTCCTTCTTTCGAAATCAAATTTGTTAGCCCTTTCGTCTCAGCAGTCTTGGGTATGGTCAAATAAACCAGGTAATTGGTTTTCATCGTATAGTCCGGGTTGACTAAGACGACTTCATCCTCAAACGTAATCCGCTCCAGGCTGACTTCGTACGTCCCACGTTTGCTGGTCAATACATTCACAGAATCGACCACTTTCCCGTCGTTGAGGTAATATGCGATGTTGGCAGCGCGGTCATAGTCCAGATTGTCAGTATAAAGCGTTGTCTTTTGATTTGTAAAAATCACATTAGTCCTCAGCTTGGCAATTTTGGTGTTTCCATCGTATTCCGCATAAGCACTACGGGTCTGAACGGGATCAACCTGATCTACAATTCTCACATCCCCGAATAGTCTTGCTTTGTTGGTTTCCCGAAAGAAATGGGCTGAATCACAGAATATAAGAGAGTTTTGATTCTTCATCTGCACTCCGCCTATCAGCCTTTCAAAGCCCTCTGCACCTTCCAGCAAATCCGCCGATATGATCTCCAAAGTAGAAGATCCTTGCCCCTTCGCTGTAAATGTGACAGCTGAAAGAGAAAGGAAAAAAATCAGAAAAAGGGAAAGGCTTGATTTCATGATGGGACGAATGTGGGCAAAATTAGCAGAAAATGATATTTTTGATCAATGATCGAAACTTTTATCCGGCATATCCGGAGCAAGTCACTTTTGAATTCTGAGAAAACATATCTTTTGGCTTGCAGCGGAGGATTGGATAGCATTTGTCTGGGCACCTTGCTCAATGAAGCAGGAATCCCTTTTGAAGTCGCCCATGTCAACTTTCGGTTGAGGGAAGAAGAGAGTGACGAGGATGAAGCCTTTGTCAGAAATTGGGCCAAATCGATAGAAAAGACTATCCACATTCTTCAACCAGACACTATTTCTTTCGCCAGAGAAAATCAACTTTCTATTCAAATGGCGGCTCGGGAAATCCGATACGATTGGTTTGAGAAACTGAGAACTGAGCGAAAGCTTGAAGGAATAATTTTGGCACATCAGGAAGATGATCAGATGGAAACGATCTTCCTCAATCTCCTTCGAGGCACAGGCATTGAAGGCATATACGGGATGGCAGAGCGCAGGGGTTGGCTGATCAGACCATTACTTTCATTTTCAAGAGCTGAGATACTCGGTTTTGCTATTCAAACCAACCTCATGTGGAAAGAGGATAGTTCCAATATCAAAACCAATTACAAACGAAATAAACTTCGAATTCAAGCATTACCTGCACTTTATGAGGTTGCAAAGGATGCAAAGGCAAATCTTCAAACCAGCTTTTCAAGGCTCAAAGACACCGGAAAAGCCTTTACAACTCTATTCGAAATCTGGAAAAAAGAACATGTTAAACTTGAAGATGGCCTGCAAATCCTGCTGATTTCTGAAATCACTACACTTCCCGGTGCTGCTTCCCTGCTCTATTTCTGGCTGCGTCCATTCGGATTTAATCCCGGACAAAGCGCCGAAATTTTAGATTCTTCAATTCGAGGAGAAAGCGGAGCCATATTCGAATCCTCCACTCATCTCCTGAATCTTGACAGAGATTCATTGATTCTGGCTCCCAAATCCGCCCCGTTTGAACCAGTTGAGATTAACTCAAATGATCTTGAAATTTCTTTACCTGAGGCAAGATTTGATTTACTCAAGCTGGAGGGACACATCGATCTGGACAAAAATCCTCAAAATGCCATGCTGGACATGGAAAGACTGAGTTTCCCTCTTGCAATAAGAACCTGGGAGGAAGGCGATCGCTTTATTCCCCTCGGAATGAAAAACAGCAAGAAAATCAGTGACTTTTTAATAGATTTGAAAATGCCTCTGCTAAAGAAAAAAGGCATCAAAGTGCTGGTTTCCGAAGGCGAAATCGCTTGGGTAATCGGATTAAGAGTAGCAAACTGGGCTAAATGCACAGCGGCAACAAGGAGGATATTATATCTAAAAAAGCGATAATTCATGCGTAATCCATTCTCTAAAACATACAATCAGGAGGAACTCGACATGTTCGATTTTCTGGGAGTTATCAAATTTTTTGAGCGACTGAATTACAAAGAGATGTCCCGGTTTATCCCTGCAATGCATCATCGCAAATACCTGCGGGATGAAGTTGTGTTTTTCAGCAAGGATCCAAGCCAGGCATTATATCTGGTGAAAAGAGGTCAGATCAGCCTTACAATAGACATCAAAGACAATTTTGAAACCATTTTAGATATTAACAGAGGCGATGCTTTCGGAGAAAACTCACTTCTGGAAAATGCAAAAAGAACTTACACCGCAATGATCGTTTCTGAAGAAGCAGACTTGATTGTGATTCCTCATTTTGCAATCCAGGAGATTTTCGACAGCAATCCAAAAATCAAAGCCAAGATGATGACCTCGCTGGCGGAATATTACAACCAGAACAACCAGAAACTTTTTCGCTCCTATCGTGAGTCTTTCGGGTTTTTCAGTCTCCGCCAAATGTTTGAATAATCACTCCAAAAAGGGTTTCTTTCTTCTATCAAAAAAGCAGGCTCCTTGGCAAAGTATTCATAAGGCTGTTTCGATTAATACGCTTTGTTTGATAACTTAGCATCGCTTTTTGTAGCAATAATTAACTCAAAAATCTATATAAAATCATGAGCAAAGTAACCGTAGTTGGGGCAGGTAACGTAGGTGCTACCTGTGCCGATGTTTTAGCTTATCGCGAAATCGCAGAGGAAATTGTTTTGATCGACATCAAAGAAGGTTTTGCCGAAGGTAAAGCACTCGACATCTGGCAGAAAGCCCCTATCAACCAGTACGACAGCAGAACCGTGGGAACCACCGGGGATTACAGCAAAACCGCTAATTCTGATGTGGTTGTAATCACCTCCGGCCTTCCGCGTAAGCCGGGAATGACTCGTGATGATCTGATCGTAACCAATGCAGGCATCGTAAAGATGGTGACTGAGAACGTAGTAAAATACTCTCCCAATGCAATCATCATTGTAGTTTCCAACCCTTTGGATGTGATGACTTATCAGGCGCATCTCACTTCAAAACTTCCAAGAAATAAAGTAATTGGTATGGCAGGAATTCTGGATACAGCCCGTTACAGAGCTTTTCTTGCCGAGGAATTAAACATTTCCGGAAAAGAAATTCAGGCAATCCTGATGGGTGGCCATGGCGACACGATGGTTCCACTTCCTCGATACACCACAGTTGCAGGAATTCCCGTGACTGAATTGATTGCAAAAGACAAACTTGATGCAATCATCGAAAGAACGAAGTTTGGCGGTGGCGAACTTGTAAAACTAATGGGAACTTCTGCCTGGTATGCTCCCGGAGCTGCTGCTGCGCAGATGGTAGAAGCAATCCTTAAGAATCAGAGAAGAGTATTCCCGGTTTGTATCAAACTAGAAGGCGAATACGGAATCGATGATTGCTACCTCGGAGTCCCTGTTATTCTGGGCAAAAACGGTGTGGAAAAAGTTCTTGAACTTGACCTGAATGCAGAAGAAAAAGCACTTCTTGAAACTTCAAGAGGACATGTGAAAGAAGTAATGAGTGTATTGGACAACCTTTCTGCTTAATATTATCCCTCTATTATTCAGACCTAAGATTCTCAGATTTTGCTTGAGTTTCTTAGGTCTCATTTTTGTATCGTAATCTTAGTACAATCCTCGGATCTGTGAAAATCTGGAAAAGCCTGCTCATCTTATTATCCACCCTGCTTCTAATCGGAGCTGGAATCTGGGTCTATAAGAAGTATTTTTCTTCCAGAAAAATCAACAACCTTGAGCTGATTAGTCAAGAAGCTGTTTTTGTTTTGGAAACCTATCAGGGTGCCGAAACCTGGAATTTGCTGGTAGATGATCCTGTCTGGGAAATCCTTTCCACACTACCAGCATTTCAAAAATTCAGCCGTGAACTCAATACCCTTGACAGTCTGAGTGGTGGTTCGGGAGAAATCACCAAAATCCTTTCCGGGAAACAAATGACGGTGAGCCTACACACCACCGGCATTGAGACCTTCGATTTACTTTTTACAGTGAATCTTAATTCAAAAAGAGCTTTAGCCCTCATTGAGGAAATCAAAGGCCGAATGAATCCGGGTGCCAGATTTCAATCCAGAAATTATTCCGAATTGGAGATTCTGGAATATTATGACGCGACTAATAACCGACTTTGGAGCTTATCAATTCTGGAGGACTTGGTACTCATATCTTCTTCATCTTTTTTGGTCGAGGAAGCAATTCGATTTTACCTAAGTGAAGGCCAGCAAAGTTTTTTGACTATTGCGGCATCTGCTCCTTACGATAAAGATTCACCGGCCCGACTCCTGCTTTCAGGAAAAGGAATAGCAAGTTTACTAAAAGGTGTGACCAACGACCGGGAAAACCCCAGTATTGCCGCATTGGATATCCTGACCGAAGGACTCGTATTAGACTTGATTTTCGAGGATGGTCAGATCGTTTTTAAAGGTCCTTTGATTTCTGAAAAAGGAATAAACTTCACCCCTTCGATTCAGGCCAATCTTCCTGCCATCGAATCGGTAATTTCCAATCGAACTTTGGCACTGACTCAATACAACCTTGAGAGTATCTATGAAACTCAGAAGTTGGAAAACCTGGCCTTTACGCCAAGATCAACTTTAAGCGGAGAGATCCAGCGTACACTACTAGACAAAGGATTCCCGGATAGTTTCACCGGAGAAATCTACCTTCTGAATTTGGAAAATTATGGAGGCGCCGATCAAAATCTTGCTATCCTCGCCAGAACCACCGATCCTGCTTCCGCCTTGGAACTGATTAAGGGATACCAGCAGGAGGCAAAAACAGAAGGCTCTGATTTTTATCTCGGAAATGAGATTCTTTACCTGCCGGAAGAAGATTTTCCTGCCCATTTGTTTTCCGGAAAATTCCCGGGATTTGGACAGACATTCGTTACTGCATTGGAAGAGGTTTTGATTTTTACTAACTCTCAACAAGCAATGAAACTCATTCTGGATGATTACGAATCCGGTGACACCTGGGGGAAATCTGCTCAAACTCCGGATGCGAAAAAAGGTCTCAGTCCAACTTCTGGTTTTACGAGGCTTTTCCTGATCGATCAAATCTGGGATAACTGGACAAAGACTACCAATCCTTCCTGGAGCTCTTTCCTTCAAAAATATTCGACAAGCTTCCGCTCGTTTCCCTGGGTTTCATTGAAAATCAATCAGATTCAGAAAAAAACTGAAGCAACACTCACTTTCCCCTACAAGTCAGGAAGTAAAGTTGAAGCGACCGAAACAGAAGCAATTTCATTACAGCCAAGTAAAAACATTCCTTTCAAAACAATCCTTATTTACGGGCCAAAATCTGTGATCAACTTCCAAGATCAAACTGAGGATATTTTGGTTCAGGATACGGACAATGTCCTGTATCTAATCAACTCGGGCGGAGAAGAAGTCTTTTCTATTAAGCTGAGCGGCCCGGTGATTTCAGATGTTTTCCAAATAGATTTCTACAAAAATGGAAAACTCCAACTATTGCTGGCAACAGAAGAAAAGATCTATGGAATTGACCGCTTAGGGGACTTATTACCTTCCTATCCTTTCAATTTGGGAGGGGAAAGCATTACTCATCTGAATCTAGTCGATTATAGTAACGACCGGGATTATCGCTATTTCATATCCACCGGCGATGGCGACCTCTTCCTTTTAGACAAAACCGGAAAGCGGCTGGAAGGCTGGGATCCGCTTAAACTTGGTGAGAAGACAATTGCTCCGCCGTCTCATTATCGTGTTCCCGGAAGAGGTGACTACATGATTGCCCAAACCGAAAAAGGGAAATTGCATCTCTTCACTCGCCGTGGCGAAAAGCAAACAGGTTCTCCAGTTCTACTGGGCGAATCGCTCAATTCAAGGCTTGCTGTCTGGCAAGACCCCAAAGCCAAATCGCTCCAATTAGTCGGTATAACCTCTGATGGAGAGGTAATCCATTCCAATTTCAGCGGGGAAATTGGATACCGAAATCAACTCATCAAGGAAGACCGGGACAGCGAATTCCAACTGGTACAAGATCAGAAAGGAAATGATTTTGTCTTCATTTCAAGACAGTTTAAGGAAGTGAGCGTAATGGACAGATCCGAGAAACTCCTCTTCAAAACCAAGGTTTCAGACGAAAACCTGATTTACCAATACTTTGATTTTGGGTCTAATCGACAGATTTTCGCCCTGACCGACCTTGTACAGGAGTTTTGTTACTTATACGACCTGAAGGGAAACCTTCTTACGACCATGCCTTTGGAAAGTACCGGCCCGATTCAGATAACTCATCAAGCTTCCCAAGGGCAATTTCTCCTTCGCACGATCAGTGGTGCCAGACTGACAGAGTTTCAACTGGCTGATTAAGGAAAATTACTTTCCCTCAGAATCACTTCACCTGAATCTCTTTTTTCCAGGTTTTCAATTGACCAGATTCGTCTTTGAAGTCAACTTCAAGCACATATGTTCCTGTTAGTTCAGAACTCATCACCTGGAATTCTGACTGAAACTTATCCATTCCATCCTGATACCAGAAAAGCAGCGTGCGGTAATCAGGTAGCTTTTCCTCTTTCACATTTGGAGAATAAATCGGGCTTTCAAGGCCGATGTAAGGATTCAATCCGGAATAGCCCAAATAAAGAACTTCATTCGGAATAGGAAAAAGTCCGAAGTTATTCTCGTAAGAGCTGAAACTCAACACCCCGTCGTACTTCCTGTCATTGAGATAAAATTCTCTGTTGAGAACGTCCAACTTGTAAAAAAACTTAGGATTGAAATTTGCCAGCATATCTGAATTGAACACAGGCAAAGCATCCACCATCATCAGAGGGTTTCCCTCAAAAAGGTAATCTGCCTCCACATTCAAAATCCTGAATTCTTTCAGTTTATCCTTTCTCCTCACCGACACATTAGGCACGTATTCTTTAATGACCGTTTCAACATCTTCAAATCGGGTATAATCATCCAATAGGTAAGATTGATCCTCTACAAATCCGGTAACCACACTCATGCTGTCATTTTGATACACTTGGGAAAAGTAGGGTTCCAAAGCTGAAGCAAGTTTCATCTTTTGCAAAAACTCCCCATCCTCCCTTGAAATTGTCAACTCAGGAATCTTGAATCCTTCCTTGAATTTTGTCTTTGGACCTGGCAATTGGATCTCAAAAGCATTCAGATTACTCCCGTCTTCCACCTGAATCAGCATGTGATCCCAATGTTTGAAACCTCCCAAATCAAAATATAAATTCCCGTTTTCATCCGGGCGATCTGTGTACAAGGCAGATTGTTCGCCATGAACTGATAGGAAGTATGTTTTGGCAGTGTCCACTTCAACGCCGATTAATTTCCCATGAACAATGTGCCCAAAAAGTTCAGGCAGAAATGTGGCATTCTCTACTGATTCGTAAACCAGATCAGATCCAATCTGCTGACCTGAATTGCCTAAATATGGATTTGGGCTAGCAAGCCTGATCGATTCAATTCTTTCTTCCGGAAGATTTAATTTGATCGTGAAAGCTTCAGATTTTCCCAATTCATCTTTTGAAACTGAAACCGGCGAAATGCCTGAGCTTGCCTGTTTTGGGAGCGGAACTTCTTTCTTTGCCAAAGTCGGAGGCAAAGCAGGATTCA
>VFKK01000128.1 GCA_009885605.1 Cyclobacteriaceae bacterium
ACCCTTCACCGCCATCCCGGCTTCCATGATTCTCTTCTGCGGCTCATGCGGATAGATCGCTTCGTAATGGAGGAACTGACCTTGCGGACCGAGACAAACCAACTTGCAACCGGTCCGGAAACCCGGATCAATTGCCATCACTGATTTTTGACCCAAAGGTGCTCCGAGAAGTAGCTGACGCAGGTTTTCGGTAAAAACTTTGATCGCTTCCTCATCTGCTTTCTTTTTGGTGAGAAGCCGAATTTCAGTTTCCATGCTCGGTTTGAGCAGGCGTTTGTAGCAATCTTTGATTGCAAGTCTGACTTGCTCAACGGAAGTATTTGCAGCGTCAGCGAGAATTTCCCGCTCCATCAATGCGACAGCTGACGCTTCCTCCGGACATGAATCCAGCATCAGAAAAAGTTCTTTTTCTCCTCTTCTCATCGCCAAAACGCGATGCGAAGGAGCAGTTTTTACTGGTTCGGACCAATCAAAATAATCCTTGTATTTGATCGCTTCTGCTTCTTTACCCGGAAGCACTTTCGAAGAAAAAACTCCTTCATTCAGGAAAACTCTGCGCATTTTTTCACGGAGTCCGGCATTCTCATTGATCCATTCGGCCATGATATCCCGAGCTCCCTGTAGTGCTTCTTCGATTGATTTTACATCCTTCTCAGCATCGAGATACTTCTGCGCCTCAGCTTCGAGATTGATAGAAGTCTGAGAAAAAATCCGCTCTGCCAAAGGCTCGAGACCTTTCTCACGGGCGATCGTAGCCTTGGTTCTTCGCTTGGGCTTATAGGGCAAATAGATATCTTCAAGCTTTGAAATGGTCTCCGCCAACTCAATGGATTTCTTGAGTTCGGGGGTAAGTTTTCCTTGTTCTTCGATTGATTTCAGGATGGCTTCTCTGCGCTTATCGAGTTCTCGGAGCTGCTCAACCCGATCGCGGATAGCTGCTACCTGCACCTCATCGAGTTCGCCGGTAGCTTCTTTCCGATAGCGGGAAATAAAAGGAACCGTCCCGCCTCCATCCAGCAATTCAACTGTGGCTTTCACCTGATGCGGTTTGATCTGGAGTTCGGCAGCTATTTTAAATTCGTAATTCATATAAAAAGGGTCTTGAAATCGTTTTGATCTCGCAAGATAAACTTCCTTGAAAAGAGAAATCAGCTTTATGTACGGCAAGTCACTAAGAAGCTGGAAATGTGAGGGTAAATTTGAAGGGAATTTTAAAATTGAAAGATTGGAAGATTTGAAAATTGTCGGATGACCGATGACCGATGTTATTAAAATTGGAAGATTTGAAAATTGTCGGATGCTCGATGACCGATGACCGATGTGGCCCAAGCGATTGTTGTGGTTATCTCAGCTTCGATAGCAGCTCCATTTCTCCGCAATAGCGGAATATTTAGCGAAGCATATCCCCCTTAAAAGGGCTAAATAGTGTTATTCACCTTATACTTTGTACTTGATACATCGTACTCAATACCTTACTAATGGATTGGAAAAAAGAAATTAAAAGCTGGGGATGGATCATTGCCGTCTTCGCTTTCTTATACTTCACAGGGCTTTTACCAGTGATTCAGGGCGGACTTCAGTCGGTTTTACTTGCGACTGGTTTGATCAAACCAAGCATTGACGTACCGGATTTGACGAATAAAGATTTTGACTACACAGGTCAGTTCAAAGACTTCGAAGGAAACATTGTTGATCTTCAGGATTACAAAGGAAAAACTATTTTTATCAACCTGTGGGCTTCCTGGTGCGGACCTTGCCGGGCTGAGATGCCCCATATTTCCGAACTCTATAAATCCGTGAAAGACACTCCCGATCTTGAATTCCTGTTGATTGGTCTGGATGATGATTTCAACAAAAGCAAAAAATTCATGGATGGAAAGACTTGGGGTTTCCCGACAGTTCATGCAAGTTTTGGAATCAATAGAAGCCTTCAAAGCGAGTCAATTCCTACCACTTTGGTTGTAAATCCGGAGGGAAAAATCGTCTTTTATCAACAGGGAATGAGTAATTTCAATACTGACGAGTTCCGGGATTTTCTTCTTTCGCAGTAAGTTTTTCAGTGTTTTACCAGCTGACATTTCCTTTAAGGAGAATTTCATTGGCAGGCTCCGAGATTTATCGTAATCTTAATTCCAGACCCAAAAACCTATGAAATCGAGCAAGACGCAAGCGACACACACTGGAATGATTATCAGGATTGCGAGATTCCATATGGCCAATAAAAATCAAATTATAACCATATGAAAAAGTCCCTGCTTCTTTCCCTGGCAGCTTTTGCCTTGTTTCATTTTGCGCAAGCCCAGGAATCAACTCTTTGGTATCAAAAGCCTGCAGAGAACTGGGAGGAAGCACTTCCCCTCGGAAATGGCAGATTGGGAGCGATGGTTTTTGGGATTCCGGGCAAAGAGCGAATTCAACTGAATGAGGATTCTATTTGGCCGGGTGGTCCGGACGACTGGGGTTTGGCTGAGGGGAAAAGAGCCGATCTGGATCTTATCCGAGCCTATCTCCTGGCCGGTGAAAATGAAAAAGCCGATTCCTTACTCGTTCTGAAATTTTCCCGAAAGGGAGTTACCCGCTCCCACCAAACCTTGGGAGATCTTTGGTTGGATTTTGATTGGTCCGATGTCAGTGATTACAAAAGAAGCCTTGATCTGACATCTGCAATATCCAGAACCGAATTCCTAAGCGAGGGACATTTAGTCACTCAGGAAATCCTCTCTTCCGCTCCGGATGATGCGATTATTTTTAGATTGAAAACCACACATCCAAAAGGTTTCCGTGGCAAAATAATGCTGAATCGACCCGATGACGAGGGTTTTGCGACAGCAGAAACCAAAGCTCTCAATGACAATCTTCTTGAAATGACCGGGATGGTCACACAACGATCGGGTCAAATTGACTCGAAACCTTTCCCGATTTTGAATGGAGTGAAATTCCGGGTTTTGCTCTTGGCCCAGAATCAAATCGGAATAGTGAAAGCCAATGAAAACTATCTGGAAGTCAATGGCGCGCAGGAAATCATCCTGAAACTTGTAGCTGAGACTTCCTATTACCATCCCGATTTTTCAAAAGCAGCCGATTCTCAACTCAATCAAGTACTATTCAAAAGCTGGGGTGAAATCCAATCTGCACACAAACGTGAATATAAATCCTGGTTTGACCGAATGAGTTTGAGTTTGGGCACACTCGAAGCGAATGAAATCCCGACTGATCAGCGTATCCAACATGTCAAAAACGGGCAAACTGATCTTCATTTGGAAAAGCTTTTGTTTGACTTTGGTCGCTATCTTCTCATATCCTCCAGCCGTCCCGGCACCAATCCGGCAAACCTGCAGGGAATCTGGAATCAGCACATCGCTGCTCCCTGGAATGCAGATTATCATTTGAATATCAACCTGCAAATGAACTATTGGCCTGCGGAGGTGACTAACCTTAGCGAGTTGACCGGACCACTTTTTGACTTCACAGATGGGTTGGTGGAAACCGGAAAAAAAGCTGCCTCCGGAAATTTTGGGATGCAGGGCACAGCCATTCCGCATACCACCGATCTTTGGAAAATTCCCTTTTTGCAGGCCGCAACCGCCTATTGGGGTGGCTGGATAGGTGCAGGCGCCTGGATGGGCAGGCATTATTGGGAGCATTATCTATTCACCGGAGACACGGATTTCCTTCGGAAAAGAGCTATGCCGGCAATTGAGCAAATAGCCCTTTTCTACTCAGATTGGCTGATCGAAGATCCGCGAAACGGAATGCTGGTTTCGGCACCTTCCACTTCTCCCGAAAATCAGTTTATCAACGCAAAAGGAAAGAAAGCCGCCACGACTTTGGGCGCTGCCATGGATCAGCAATTGATCGCCGATATTTTCTCGATTTATATCCAGACCAATCAGATTTTAGGGCTTGAATCTCCTTTGTTGGAAAAAATAAAAACTCAGCATTCAAAACTTCGTCCGGGAGTTTTTTTGGGTGAGGACGGAAGGATTCTCGAGTGGGATCAACCCTACGAGGAACCCGAAAAAGGTCATCGCCACATGTCTCATTTGTATGCTTTTCATCCCGGAGCCGCGATTACCCAAAGTCAAACTCCCCAATATTTCGAAGCGGTGAAAAAGACGCTGGACTATCGCCTGGCAAATGGCGGAGCGGGAACGGGCTGGTCCAGGGCTTGGCTGATCAACTTCTCGGCAAGACTTCTCGATGGGGAAATGGCCTACGAACACATTCAAAAATTGATTTCTCAATCCCTTTATCTCAATTTGTTTGACGGGCACCCTCCCTTTCAGATCGACGGAAATTTCGGTTACACTGCCGGAGTTGCCGAGATGCTGGTGCAGTCGCATGAGCCTGGTTTGATACGGATTTTGCCTGCATTGCCCGAAGCTTGGCAGACGGGGGAAGTCAAGGGAATTAAAGCCCGAGGTGGTTTTACGCTGGATTTCAGGTGGGAAAATGGGGAAGTTAAATCCCTCCGAATCCACTCCCTTTTAGGAAATAAAACCATTCTGATGATGGACGGATCAGAAGTAGAGCTGGAACTTAAGAAAGGAGAAAGCCTTGAAATGGAATTTTAAATCTGGCGGATTAATCCTTCATCAATCCATAACGTTTTTTTCTTAAATTCCATTATGATCACCAAATCACCCCAGGTACTGATCATTGGAGGAGGATTTTCTGGAATTGCTGCCGCGAAGAAACTCCACGAATCAGGGATTACATTTCAGGTTTTAGAAGCGAGAGATCGTCTCGGCGGTCGGGTTCACACGCGACAACTTTCAGAAGATCTATATGTAGATCTTGGAGGGCAATGGATCGGTCCGACTCAGGATCGGATGTATGAGCTTTGCAAAGAGTTTGGCTTAGAACCTTTTGCCACCTACGATCAAGGTAAAAATGTGCTGGACCTGGCCGGGAAAATCCGGACTTACACCGGCCTTATTCCGAAGATGGATCCGCTTTCGTTGATCAATCTTGATTTGATTATTCGAAAACTTGAAAGGCTGGCTCAGCAGATTGACATCAATTCGCCTTGGTCAAATCGCCAGGCAGCTATTTTTGATTCCATTTCTCTGGATAGTTTCCTGCGGAAAAACAGTAAAACCAAGAGTTGCCTTGCGGTCATCCGAGTTGGTTGCGAGACAGTTTTCGCCTGCGAACTGAATGAAATTTCTTTGCTCCATGCCTTGTTCTACATTCGATCCGGCACCTCATTGGATTGCCTGATCAATATCAAAAACGGAGCTCAGCAGGATCGAATAAAGGGTGGCATGCAACCACTTGTGGAGAAAATGGCAGCACCATTCTTGGATAAGATTTTATTCAATTCTCCGGTAAGAAAAATCGAAAATACAGAAAAAGGGATAACAGTCGCTGGCGATGGATTCAGCATTTCAGCCGAAAAACTAATATTCGCAGTTCCACCTCCCCTGCTTTCGCAAATCAACTTTTCACCCAAACTATCGCTCGCAAAACGTCAATTACTGGATCGGTATGCGATGGGGATCGTGGGAAAATGTTTCATGATTTACCCGAAGCCGTTTTGGAGAGAATCAGGTTTCAGCGGACAAGCTGTAGCAGACGAAAAATCCCCTTTTCAGACGCTTTTTGATTGCTCGCCTGCAGACGGGAAATATGGAATCCTGATGGGTTTCACGATTGGAAACCGAGCAAAAGCTTATTTTTCCAAAGAAGAATCCGACAGAAAATCTGAAATGCTGAAAATCCTGAATACTTATTTTGGCGCATCAGCCGATCAACCAATCCAATACATCGACTTCAGCATGAGCGATGAAGAATGGTCAAGGGGATGCTACGCCGGACTTATGCCTACTGGAGCATGGACAGGTTTTCGCGATGCCTATCGAAAAGCCGAAGATCCCTACTACTTTGCAGGAACTGAGGCCGCGACCCGTTGGCATGGTTATATAGAGGGTGCTGTACTGGCTGGTGAAAACGCAGCAACTCTCGTTTTCAATTCATTAAAACAATGAGGCATTTTATAAGTCTGTTCATTCTCCTGCTCTTTATCTGGCTGATCTGGTCCTATTCAGGGAGAAACATGCCCTTGGACCCGGCCAACGCTTATATTTCGGTGGTTCAGGAAATCAATCCTTCTGATAGTTTAAATCGGAACGTGGTCGGCATTCAGCCCTACATGGAAGTATCGGATTATTTTTCAAGAGTGATTTTCAAGGATAAACTCCGGTTTTACCTTTCAGAATCAAAAGTCAAAGGGTTTTTAAACAAAAATACAATCGTACTTTTTCCTGAATACATCGGAACTTGGCTGGTTTTGGAAGGAGAAAAACATATTCTGGCCAAAAAAGAGACGATGAAAGATGCACTGACAACGCTGGTTTTGAGCAATTTCTTAGACTTCTCCTTAACATATCTTAAAACCAGCAAGGAAACAGACCGTGCAGCTTCGGCGATCTTTCGAATGAAAGCCAAATCGATGGCCAATAGTTATTTCCTGACCTTCAGCGAACTGGCTAAGGAGTCAAAAATACATATTGCTGCAGGTTCGATTATTTTGCCAGGCCCCACAGTTGTTGATGGAAAAATCCACGTGGACCCAAAAGGACCACTTTACAATGCCGCATTTATATTTGGTCCGGATGGAAAAGTGATCGGAGATCCGATCCTGAAAGCGTTTCCGATTGAGAGTGAAATTCCTTTTTTAGCGGCAGCTATTCCCGGGGAAATCCCCACGTTTGACCTTCCTTTTGCAAAAACCTCAGTCCTTATATGCGCGGACAGCTGGTATCCTGATGCGTATCAGACTGCTACTAATCAAAATGCAGAGCTGATCCTGGTACCCTCGTTTTGCATCGGAAATGGTGCGATGGATATCCTTTGGAAAGGCTATAGCGGATATCCCGAACCCGCAGGAACTGACCTGAATGATATCAACAAACTCACTGAGCGGGAAGCTTGGGAGAAATATGCCTTGCCGGGGCAGATTCATAAAACCCGTGCTCAGGCCGGGCTGAATGTATTCCTGAGAGGAAATCTATGGGATATGGGAGCAGACGGGCAGCCTTTGGCCATTTTTCAGAATACGCTTTTGCAAATCACTCCGGCAGACAGCGCCGGAATCTGGTCGCTTAATTATTAAACTATGTGTGATACCCTGGTTGCCCTACCCGATTTCACCCGGTCCGGGAATGTGATTTTGGGAAAAAATTCCGACAGAGAACCGCTCGAGGCACAGGCAATCGCCCACTTTCCTAAAACCTTTCCGAAGGAAAAACAACTTCAATGCACTTTTATCAAAATCCCTCAGGTGCAGGAAACCAATGAAGTCATCCTTTCCAAGCCCTTTCAGATGTGGGGAGCGGAAATGGGAGCCAACGAATATGGGTTGGCGATCGGGAATGAGGCAGTTTTCACCAATGTGAAGTTTGACAAAAAGCAGGTTGGGCTCACGGGAATGGATCTGCTGCGCTTGGGGTTGGAAAGATGCAAAAAGGCCATGGAAGCGGTAATTTGCATCACTGATTTGCTGAGTGAATATGGTCAAAATACTTGCGGAGGCTATCAAAACAAAGATTTTTATTACCACAACAGCTTTCTGATCGCCGATCATTCAGAGGCATTTATTCTGGAATCGGCCGGCAAATCCTGGGTTTACAAGCGGGTAACTGAAATCGGCAGCATCTCAAA
>VFKK01000177.1 GCA_009885605.1 Cyclobacteriaceae bacterium
CTATCCCTCTAAATCCTAAAGGTGCGGTGGCCGAGCGTAGTCGAGGCCAGATTGACTTTATGTGCAGGTATCCGAATACACATAAAATAAAAAAGGCAGATTAGCTCCTCTTTGATTCCAATTGATTATTTATTTGTTCCTGCCATTAGATTCGGATATTCCGACATTATGAAAGTTTTGGCTTTGGTAGGTTCGATTTCCACTATCTTCATTTCGGAGGTATTGCATCTGTTGCTTTAAAAAATCAATTCCAGGAAACTGCCAATAGGTGCATTTGAGACTTTTCTGCGGAATTGAATACCTTCGCAATCCCAAATGTCAGGATATAAAAAAACAGAACTACCATTTGACTAAAACTTATAGCCTCTGAGTAATTCGTCAATTTTCAGTCTTTTCTTTCCTTCAAGCTGAAGCTCAAGAATTTTTAGAACTCCGTCCCCGGTCTGAAATTTTAAATAGTTTTTACCATCGGTTTCAAATTCCCCGATTGACTTTCTGTGAAGATGTCCGGACGAAATTTTGGTTTTGAAAATCTTACAGGTTTTTCCATCCAACGTAGTCCAGGCGGCCGGATAAGGAGAAAGACCACGTACAAGGTTATGAATGGATTCAGCAGATTTATTCCAATCGATCTCACAAGTTTCTTTGAAGATTTTTGGAGCGTGGTGAAGCGCTTTTGATTCATCCTGAACACTTGGCATCACCTCTTCTTTGGCAATTGCCTCTACGGTTTTTAAAACCAATTCAGAACCCAGATTCATCAGTTTTTCATAAACTGACCCAAGATCATCTTCTTCCAAAATCTCAATTTTCTTCTGGAAAATGATACTTCCAGTGTCGATCTCATGCTTCAGGAAAAAGGTCGTGACTCCCGTTTCTTTTTCACCATTGATGACAGCCCAATTGATTGGTGCAGCACCACGATAATCGGGAAGAAGAGATGCATGTAGGTTAAATGTGCCCATGCGAGGCATATTCCAGACTGATTCAGGAAGCATGCGAAAAGCGACCACAATCTGTAAATCTGCTTTCAGGCTCCTTAATTCCTCCTGAAATTCTGGTGATTTTAGATTGGTGGGTTGGAGAACATTTAATCCATGCTTCAATGCTGCTTCTTTCACAGGCGATGGGAGCAGATTTTGGCCCCGGCCTTTTGGCTTGTCCGGCGCGGTGATGACTCCAACTACATTCCAGCCATTTTCAACCAATATTTCCAATGAAGGCACCGCAAACTCCGGTGTTCCCATGTATATAATTCGTAAGTCTTTTTTCATTTTAACTTCTTCTATCCTCAATCTCTGCCCCCTAAACCCCTGAAGGGGGAATAAATGCTTCTCTAATCCCCAATCTCCTTTCTCTCTATCTCTTATCTCTCATTCTCCAATCTTTTCAAATCAATAAATCAAATACTTCGCTCTTATTGACTTATACTTTTCCAGATCTGAACTCCAGGATGCCTTTATTTCACCTTCACTTTTTCCTTCCATAATCATCTTTTTCAGCTGATCTGTGCCGGAAAGGGTATTGAAATAGTTATTGAAAAACTTCTCTCTCATGCCTGATTTGTTGTAGGCTTCGATCAAATATTGAAGTGTAAACTGATGATTTATTGGCTCATTTCTCAGGTCACGACCGTAGCAAAGTTTATCCTGAAGCGGAGGAGTCTTGGACATTCCATTGATGCTCACCGGGGTAAAAGTAAACTCACCAAACTTCGGATCGGGATATCCATAGACCTGAAACGGGAAAAGAGTGCCACGTCCCAATGACACAACCGTGCCCTCAAAGAAGCAAGTGCTTGGATAAAGTCGGATCGAAAGATCGTTTGGAAGATTCGGTGATGGTTTTACGGGCAAATTGTAGGATTTGGAATGATCCCAATTTCCAACCGGAATTACTTCCAAGTCAACCTGAAGATCGTTTTTAAGCCATTTTTCTCCATTGATCATTTTCGCCAGTTCGCCAACTGTCAATCCGTGAACAACAGGAATCGGATGCATTCCCACAAAGCTTTCATAACCGGACTTCAAAACAGGACCATCGATGTAGTTGCCATTTGGATTGGGTCTGTCGAAAATGATGACCTTTTTTTCATTTTCAGCGCAGGCCTCCATGATGTAATGCATGGTGCTGATGTAGGTAAAGAAGCGAACCCCAACGTCCTGAAGGTCAAAAATCACTACATCCAAATCTTTGATTTGCTCGGCTGTAGGCTTTTTATTGTTACCATAAAGTGAGACGATCGGAAGCCCGGTTTTGGAATCTATGCTGCTGTCAACTTTTTCTCCTGCATCGGCAGTTCCTCTGAAACCATGTTCCGGCACAAATACCTTTTTGACCAGAATCCCTTTCGAAAGCAGAAAATCGACCACGTGAATATTTTGGCTATGAGTCAGGATGCTGGTTTGATTGGAAACGATTCCCACTCTTTTACCTTGCAATTGATCCAAATAGAGCTCAGGTCGCTCAGATCCGGTCAAAACCTCATTTTGAAAAGCCTGACTTGAACTGCAACCTGATAAAAAGATCAGGATAATGGCCAAAATGTAGGACAAGGATGAAAGTTTCGTTCTGTTCATGCTATTTTGCGGTCTATTCAAACAAATTAAAGCAGTCCCTTGAACCTTTCCTATTTCATTGCCAAAAGAATCAGTTTTAAGCGAGCAGGCGGATTTTCTACCACAATCCATCGGATTGCAGTAGGAAGTCTCGCGATGGGATTAGCTGTTTCACTTTTGGCATTTATGGTTTTGGGTGGTTTTCAGCGGAATGTTTCTGAGAAAGTTTACGGATTTACCGGGCATTTTCAGGTGCAGCGGTTCACGATGAGTAATGCTTTTGAGGAAGCACCTTTTTCTCTGAACAGTGATTTTGCCCAGAATTATTCTAAACTCTCATATATCGAAAAGGTCCAGTCCTTTGCTCACAAGGCCGCCTTGATCAAGGGAGAAAGTGAAGTGGAAGGTATCCTGATGAAGGGAGTGGGAAAGGATTTCGATACGCTGGCTTTTCAAAAATACATCGTCGAAGGTCGGATGATTACAATTCCTGATTCGGGGACAAGCAATGAAGTCATGCTTAGCCGGGTGATCGCCAACAAACTTTTACTGAAAGTCGGGGATAAAATGACACTCTATTTTGTCCAGGATCCTCCGAGATTTCGAAGAGTAGAGTTAGTCGGGATCTTTGAAACCTACCTGGAAAACTTTGACGACAAGATTGTAATCGGGGAACTTCAGACCATTCGAAACCTGAACGGCTGGACACAAGATCAAATCGGAGGCCTTGAAATATTTGTCGATGATTATAAAAATGTATCTTCTTACCTTCCTGATATAGAAAATTCTATGGACTTTGATCTGAAGCTGATTGACAGCCGAGATAAGTTTCTGGAAATTTTTGATTGGCTGACGCTTTTGGATACCAATGTCTATGTTTTTATAGGCTTGATTGGTTTTGTGGCAATCTTCAATATGGGTGCCATCCTATTTATCTTGATCATGGAGCGCACGCAAATGATCGGTTTGCTCAAGGCTCTGGGGGCAAGGAATAAACAGATCAGAAGTATCTTTTTCTGGAATGGAATGAATATTCTTGGGCGAGGGCTCCTGATTGGGAATGTGATCGGACTGGGTTTTGGCTTTTTGCAGGATCAGTTCAAATTGATTCCATTGGACGCGGCAAGTTATTATATGAATTATGTCCCGATTGACTGGAACTGGCCGGTTTTTATATCGATCAATCTTGGAATAGGCTTGTTGACAGCCTTGGTTCTCTGGATCCCGGTGTTGGTGATTTCCCGATTGGATCCGATCAAATCAATCAAATTTGATTGAGCTTGTAAGGCGAAATAATACTCTTGACTTTCATCCAGATTACCCCCAATACAGCTTCCCTGAAGATTCCTTTGCTCATTTTGGAAGTTCCCTTTGTACGGTCGGTGAAGATAATCGGAACCTCAATTATTTTGAAGCCTAGCTTCCAGGCAGTGAATTTCATTTCGATCTGGAAGGCATATCCGATAAATTTTATAGCATCCAATCGGATTCCTTCCAGCACGCTTCTGTGGTAGCATTTGAAACCCGCTGTTGCATCTTTTACCGGTAAACCTGTGATAAAATGGACATAGACGCTGGCAAAGTAGGACATCAAAACTCTCCCAATTGGCCAGTTTACCACGTTTACTCCTGTAATATATCGGGACCCGATTGCCATATCGTATGTCCGGTCAGCGCAAGCTTCGTAGAGTTTGAGCAGGTCTCTGGGATCATGTGAAAAATCACAGTCCATCTCAAAAATAAAGTCATATTCTCGATCCAAAGCCCATTTGAAACCAGTTATGTAAGCTGTTCCAAGTCCAAGTTTTCCCTTTCGCTTGATAAGAAAAAGTTGTTCCGGGTAGATTTCCTGCTTGCTTTTGACAGACTGAGCTGTACCATCCGGAGACCCGTCATCTATTATCAAAAGTTTGAAGTTTCCTGGCAAGCCCATCACCGTGTCAATCATCTCCTCGATATTCTCGATCTCGTTATACGTGGGAATGATGACTAACTTTTTTGAATTCATAGGGTGGGGCAAAGATCAAAAGTACTATTTCAGAGCGATTTTTGAAGAATGGTCCTTGTAAATTTTGTTTAAGCCTTAGTTTTGCGAAAAAATCCCCCATGTTTCAGCACATTGCCATAGTCAGTTATTTCTCCACCGGGGCCTACGATACCAATACCATTGATGAAGATAAACTCCTCTCTTCGATTTTGAAGGAATTGGGAATTTCTCATGAAATAGTTGCTTGGTCCGACCCAGAGGCCGATTGGAGTAAGTTCACCACACTTCTAATCAAGTCAACCTGGGATTATTTTGACTTTTATCCGGAGTTTTTAAACTGGATTCAAAAAATCAAAAACCTCGGAATCCCTGTTCTGAATGATCTGGATACTATTCTTTGGAACTCAGCTAAAAACTACCTGCTTGAAATAGAGGAAAAAGGCTTTCCTGTGATCTCAGGCCAGATCCTGAAAAAAGGGGAGGAGATTGATGCAAATCAGATTAGCCAAAAGATAAAAAGCGATATCTGGGTTGTAAAGCCTTTGGTCAGTGGCGGGGCGAAAAATACGTTGAAA
>VFKK01000218.1 GCA_009885605.1 Cyclobacteriaceae bacterium
CTTTTGCGGAGCCAAAAGTTGACGGCATCACGGGTGCGACGCCTCTTTCAGCCTTCAAGTTTGATCATGTCGTGACCGATACATCAGACCTTGCGCTGGGTTTGGTCAGCGGATCAATCGGTGAGACAAGCTCGGTAATTATCATTCTGGGAGGAATTTATCTCATTGCCCGCAAGATGATGAACTGGAGGATTCCGGCTTCCATTCTTTCGACAGTTTTTGTTCTGAGCGGGATTCTATATCTCATTGACGACAAGATTTATCCGTCTCCGCTTTTCATGCTTTTTTCTGGAGGATTAATGCTCGGGGCTGTTTTTATGGCTACTGATATGGTGGGCTCACCGATTACTCCGCTTGGAGTGGTGATTTATGGATTCTTCATTGGTTTGTTGATCGTAGTGATCCGGGTTTGGGGTGGTCTTCCGGAGGGTGTTATGTATGCCATCCTTTTTGGAAATGCGCTGACTCCACAGATTGATAATTTCATCAGGCCGAGAGTATACGGAACCAAAAAGACAAAATCATGAGCGAGCCCAAAACCATTTCTCCCGGCACTCAAACCAACGACGGCAGCAAGAAAATGCTGGTCGCCATGGTGGGTATCGGTGTTGTTTGTGCTCTGCTGATCGTATTCACGTACGAGGGTACGTTTGGGAGAATTGAAATGCTCAAGGCAGAAGCACTTGAACAAGCAGTTTTCAAAGTTCTGCCGGGAATCACCAAAACCGGGATTTTTGAACTCACTCCTGACGGAAAATTCATTTCGTCAGACGGAAAAGACCGAACCAAAACGCTGGTTTATGCAGGATACGATGATCAAAATACCTTGAAGGGAATTGCCATAGAGGCGAGCGGTCAAGGCTATGCAGATATCCTGAAAATCCTCTATGGATATGATCCGGCATCGCAGACGATTGTTGGATTTTATGTGCTCGAGAGTAAAGAGACTCCCGGATTAGGGGATAAAATTGAAAAGGACGAGAACTTCCTTTTCAATTTCAAAGGCCTTTCGGTCGCATTGTCGGAGGATTTTAAGACGGTCATTAACAAGGTCGTTCCGGTAAAATTTGGCACCAAAGAAAATCCCTGGGAAGTCGAAGGAATCACCGGAGCCACGATTTCCTCCCGGGCAATCGGAAACATAATCGGGGAAAGTTCCGCAACCATTATTCCCTTGATTTATCAGCAGAAGGAGAGTTTTGAATTCGCCCCAAACGACCCAACAAAATGAGCACGGAACTAAAAAATATAGCCTTGAAAGACGCTCCCAGCTCCACGGATGAATTCATCAAAGGACTGTGGAGGGAAAATCCTGTTTTCGTGCAGGTGATCGGAATGTGTCCGACGCTTGCGGTTTCCAATTCTGCGAAAAATGCTCTTGCCATGGGTCTCGCGACTGCTTTTGTACTGGTCATGTCCAACGTGCTTATATCTTCCCTTCGAAATTTCATCCCCAAGCAAGTAAGGATTGCGACCTACATTTTGATCATCGCCACATTCGTGACCATGGTGGATTATTCCATTCAGGCGATCAGCGTGGACTTGCATAAAAACCTTGGTGCATTCATTTCATTGATCGTCGTGAATTGCATAATTCTTAGCAGGGCTGAGGCTTTTGCTTCCAAAAATACGGTTGGCAAATCGGCAATAGATGGACTGGGAATGGGATTTGGATTTGTGTTCGCACTCTTCTGCCTGGGTTCGGTCCGTGAAATTTTGGGAAATGGATCCTTGTTTGGTTTCATGATTTTCCCCGAATCTTTTCAGGAATGGATCGTCATGATTCTGCCGGCCGGTGGGTTTTTCACGCTGGCTTTCTGGCTCCTGATTTTCAACCATTACAAACTTAAAAAGGCGAAATCATGAAGGAGGAATCTCTTTGGTTCATATTCATCAATGCCAGCCTGATCAACAATTTCGTCCTGGCCTATTTCCTTGGCATCTGCCCGTTTCTGGGTGTTTCCGGCAAAATGGAAACCGCCACTAAAATGGGTGCTGCGGTCACCTTCGTGATGATCATCAGTTCGATGAGTGCATTTGGAATTCATTCGTTTCTCACAGCCATCAATGCTCCGTTTCTTCAGCTTATCAGCTATATAGTTGTGATTGCTGCGATTGTTCAACTTGTAGAGATGGTGATCAAGAAAATGAGCCCGGTTCTCTTCCAAGCTCTGGGAATTTTCCTTCCTCTGATTTCCACCAACTGTGCAATTTTAGGATTGGCGATTTTCCAGACCGGAAAGGGATATGGATTTTTCGAATGCCTTGTTTTTGCCATAGGGGCAGGAACCGGTTTTACACTGGCATTGGTGTTGATGGCAGGATTGCGGGAGCAACTTGAATTTTCGGATTTACCCAAAGTGGTCAAAGGCACTGCAATCACACTGTTGATTGCGGGAATATTGTCCTTGACATTTATGGGTTTTTCAGGTTTGGGATCTTAAAAAAAAGCAAGCAAAATGGAGACAGTTCTCAGATACGTAATAGCAATCGGCGGGATAGTCGGACTGATGCTGGCTTGGGTTTGGGTGCAGTCTGCCTGGAGAAAAATGTTCTCTGAAAACATCTCCGACGAGGATGTACTGGCGGAGCGCAGAAGCTGTGGCAATTGTGGTTGCACCAAAGTCTGCAAAAAGGAAAAGGTGATTTAATAAAATTTTCAACTATAAAATATGCTTGTTATGACCTATCTATCAGCTCTTGATACTAAACAACAATACACAGCCAAGGTGAAGAAGACTCAGCGTCTCACTCCGGCCAATGCTGAGGAAATCCGTGAGATATTGCTTGAAGTCGAGCAGCCGGAATTTAACGTCAAGGTGGATCAAAGCTTTGGGGTTTTGGTGAAGCATGACAGTGAATTTGGCAATACCCATCATCATCGCCTTTACAGTGTGGCCGATTTGCCAACTACCGAAAATGGCAAAAAGCTGATCACGATGCTTGTGAAGCGTTGCTCGTATGTGGACGATTTTAGCGGAGAGCAATACGAAGGTGTCAGTTCCAATTTCCTCTGCGACCGGAAAGTCGGAGATGAAATCACGATTACCGGACCTTTTGAACTTCCTTTTAAAATTCCGGAGGACAAAAATTCCAACCTGATCCTGATCGGTATGGGAACAGGCATCGCGCCCTTCCGTGCTTTCGTCAAGCATATTTACAGCAATGTGAAAGACTGGAAAGGAAAGATCAGATTGTTTTACGGAGCAAAAAGCGGTTTGGAACTTCTGTACCTCAATGACAGAGACGGTGACCTTACGAACTATTACGACGAGGCAACTTTCGAAGCTTTCCATGCGCTGAGTCCTAGGCCGGATTGGGAAGATGCGATTTTACTTGACGCTGCTATTGAAGCAAGGGCCGAGGAGATTTTGGAGTTGCTTTCACATTCCAATACCTATATCTACATCGCCGGATATGAAAAGGTGAAGGAAAACCTAAACAAGGCTTTCATCCAGATTATGGGCTCAAAAGAGAAATGGGAAACCAGAAAAGCCGAGTTGATTGCGGGTAAAAAATGGGCTGAGGTGATTTATTAGACAATGATTATCCTGTAAAATGCCGGGAGGTTTTTTTATCCAAGCATTATACTTCAGGATAATTGTCCTCTGACGACAGTCAACGGTCGACAGCTCGTGGAACTGAACTTCAATCAGCTACTAAATACCAACAGATAAGAAAATGGATTTCCAAAAGAATATGACTATCCGCCTTCTTGCCAATAAGGAAACAAAACAAGGTATGAAGTCCAAATGGAGGGGCTGTGGACTGTCGTCCGTTGTCTGTGGTCATTTCTCACTGATTTCTAAAGACTTCAAAAACCGATTCATATGATACTCATAGCCTTACTTTCCCTTGGAGGATTGACGCTTTTTTTGGCAGTGATGCTGATCATCGCCGATAAGAAGCTTTATGTCTATGAGGATCCCAGGATTGACGAGGTGGAGGCGATGCTTCCTCACGCCAATTGTGGGGCATGTGGCTATCCCGGTTGCCGACCTTTTGCGGAAGCACTGGTAAAGGGAGAAATGCTTCCCGGCAAATGCTCCGTGAGTTCGGATGATGGAAGGAAAGCAATCGCGTCCTACCTCGGTGTCGATGCCGGAATGGAGGAAAAGAGAGTTGCAAGACTCGCATGTGCCGGCGGAAGTAATGTAGCGATAGTGCGTGCCGAATACGAGGGTCTTTCCTCTTGTCGAGGCGCCGCTCTGATTTCCGGAGGAGGCAAAGGCTGTTCCTGGGGTTGTCTGGGTCATGGAGACTGCGAAAAAGTCTGCGATTTCGACGCCATCAGCATGAATGAATTTGGAATTCCCATCGTCGATGAAGCAAAATGTACTGCCTGCGGTGATTGTGTGGAGGTTTGTCCTAAGGATCTTTTTTCACTTCATCCCATCAGTCACAGATTGTGGGTTGCCTGCAAAAGTCTGGAAGCCGGAGACGGCGTCTTGGAAGAATGTGAAGTGGGGTGTACAGCCTGCGGAAAATGCGCGATGGATGCCAAGGGGGATTTGATTACGATGAAGTATAATCTGCCCGTCATCAATTACTCTGCAAACCACCAAACCCAAGTACCAATTCAGCGCTGCCCAACCGGTGCGATTGTTTGGCTGGACGAAAAGCAAGGACCTATCAAAGGGCCCGAAAGCAAGAAAATCATCCGAAAAGGCAAGTTGAAAATGGGGGAGAGCTGAGATTGATTTTCATTTGAAATTGATCAGAAACCATCATTCTACTAAGCTTAGGGTCCTCCGAGATAAGTCCCATCGAGGACGGAGCTCAAGAAAATGCCCGGGGGACATTTTTAGCGAGGGGCCAGGCTGCAGGGTGGGGTTGGTAGCCAGGGGTTTCAACCCCTGGAAAAATGGTGAATGTTCATTTTGGTTTTTGGCCGCCTTCGTGTCAATCGAGAAAAGATCTGTCGCCAAAAACAGTCGGTTTTGATTGTGGAATTTTTTGTTTCCAACAGTTGAGATTGCTTCGGGTTTGTAAATGATTTGATGAACCGGATGCATTGTTTAAAACCTCGCAATAACGAATAATTGTCACGCGCGACACGCGCGCGGCAGCTGAGACAACCGAGCTAACCGAATCTAATTAAGATTTAAAGACTCTTTACCACTTTATACTGTGCGTCAATTACGGCTTGGTTATGTCCATGCGCTGCTCCCGGTACCAGAATAAATTCTTTCTTAGGAGCTTTCACTAAATCAAAATATTCCTTCGTAAGCTTGCTTGGGGTTAGGAGATCTTCCTCCCCCTGAATGAAGTAAACAGGAATTTCAAAGATTAAACCATCTTTCATGAAATCTACTTCCGCTCCCATGGATTTGATTCCCATTTTTTTGAATCCGGCAAAGTGAATAAAGGAATAATCATCTCCGGCATATCTGTCCGTGGCATCTTTCTCATTGTCATATTCGCTCTTCAGCTTCCACCAGGATTCAGGCGCAGGGATTGAATTTTGCCTTTCATATTTCTTGACAATTCGAAGCAGCTGTCCTTCTTTTTTGGCATCCTCATAGGGTGGCGGACCCAATAAATTCAGAAGATCCAGAGATTCGTGGTCTTTGGCAGTTTCGGCCATTTTAGTCACTTCACCATAAGCAAGTGCTAATCCTCCGGAAAAGTCAACTACCTGTGAGTGGCCAACATATGCAGAAAAAAGATCCGGACGTGCAAGTGCCATTTTGGCTCCCAAGATTGATCCCCAAGAGGTTCCAATCAGGGTTATTTTTGGCTGACCGAGGTGCTGAATAAGATACTCTGAGAGCTCAATCCCATCAGCGGACATTTGCTCGACAGTCAGAGGGTTTTCTATCCAATAATCCTCATCTACCACCTCAGGAGCATTTTTGCCAAAAGTTCTTCCCGCTCCCCGCTGATCCCAATTCACCAGCACAAAGTCTTTTTTCCAATAGCCATATGCTGCGCCGTCATACTGACTCATGGTGCTGCCCGGCCCGCCGTGAAGAAAAAGAATAACGGGTTTGGACTTGTCTTCTCCGCTGATTGTAACCCATTGCTCTATGCCTCCAATGGAAATGAAAGCTTCCTCGTTAATTGAATTTGATTGGGCGGCTAACCTGCCTGAGGCTAGCGAAAGAACTATAATTAGTAAAAATTTATATATCATATTGGGATATAAGCTGAAGCGGGCAATTTTAGGCTACGAGAAATTAAAGGAATGGTGAAAACTTGGAAATTCCCCCTGACCACATTAGGTAAAACTACTTCGGAATGGTGAAATCAATTTTACAAAGATGGGTAAGAATAGAAGAAAGCATTCCAATTTTGTATGCTTTTTACTCAAATTACAAGGTACCAATCAGGTGTAGGCACAACAACTGTAAGGATTAACGCTCAAACTCCTGTACTTCTATTTTTCACAACTGTATAAGTTTTAATTTTTTCTTTAATTTATGAGAAATCCAAAGCTTCGAACATGAAATCAGGCATGATGAAAATATCACCCATTGGATTATTATCCGTGAAATGAGATTCCATTTGGCCTTTAAAAACCATTATACACACATGAAATATCCTCTGGTTCTTCTCCTTCTATTTTTCACGATTTCGTATTCATATGGCCAGAAAAAATCTTCTCAAGACCGGTTTTCAGGTTTGGATGCTGAACTGGAAAAAGTGCTAGAAACTTGGAAAGCAGCTGGGTTTGCCGTTGCGGTGATCGAAAAAGACAAAATCATCTACTCCAAAGGCTTTGGATATCGGGATTATGAAAATAAAATTCCGGTAACACCAAACACGCTTTTTGCCATTGGGTCAAGCAGTAAGGCATTTACTTCTGGGCTTTTGGGGCTTTTGAGGGAAGAGAAAAAATTGTCTTTTGATGATAGTCCTATCAAACACATCCCCGAACTCAGGTTTTACAATAATGAAATGAACAACCTGATTACCATCAAGGATTTGATGACTCATAGAACGGGACTCCCAAGGCATGACTTGAGTTGGTATTTTTTCACAACCCAATCGAGGGATTCTTTGATGCAACGCATCCAATATCAAGAACCTTTCGCCAAAGTCAGGGAAAAATGGTATTACAATAATTTCATGTTCTTGACCCAAGGAGTAATTGCAGAAAGGATTACAGGCAAGACCTGGGAAGAAAACATTAAGGAAAAGTTTTTTGATCCTTTGGAGATGAATACCAGCAATGCGGTAATTGAAGGCCTGAAAAAAGGAAATGATGTTTCCTTTGGCTATGAAGTAAAAAACGATTCCATCATCAAAAAAATGGAATACTACGACATAGCCGCCATGGGCCCTGCCGGGAGTATCAACAGCAATGTCAATGAAATGTCCAATTGGTTGGTCACTTGGATCAATGGGGGAAAATTCAAAGGCAATCAAATACTGCCTGAAGCCTATGTCAAAGAAGCCATGAGTCCACAAATGATCATGGCAAACAGTATTCCTGACAAAGAATTTCCGGAATTGCATCTTAGTAACTATGGGTACGGCTGGATGGTCTCTTCCTACAAAGGACATTACCGCGTGGAACATGGAGGGAATATCGATGGGTTCTCTGCAAATGCTGCCTTTTTCCCGATGGATAGTATCGGGATTGTGGTTTTGTCTAATCAAAACGGTTCATCGATTCCTGGGATTGTTCGGAATATCATCAGTGATAGAATGTTGAAATTGGATAAAACCGATTGGAACAAGATCCAAAAAGAAAAAGCCGACGAAGCCAAAAAGCAGGCTGAAGCTGGTAAGGCACAATCCAGTTCCATTCAAAAAAAGGGTACTAAAACTTCTCACATTCTGGCAGAATTTACGGGAGATTATTTAAACCCAGGGTATGGAACCATAGACGTCCAGTTTGAAAAAGATTCCCTTTTTGCCACTACCCCTTATGAAAGAGTGTGGCTAAAACACTACCACTACAATATCTTTTCCTTGGTGGGTTTGGAAAATGGAAAGGTTGATACCACTATGGTTTCACCTATGCAGTTCAATTTCAGGATCAATAATATGGGTGAGATTGCTTCCCTTTCCTTCAAGGCGGAACCTACAGTTGATGCCATAGAATTCAAGCGTAAACCCAAAGGAATCGAGGTAGACAAAGAAACTTTGGAAAAGTATGCAGGAGATTATGACCTAAGTGGACAGGTTGTAAAATTTTACCTGAAAGAGGGAAATGAAAATACGCTATTCCTTTTTGTACCAGGCCAACCGGAATATGACTTGTTGTCAATTGGCAAGGATAAGTTCACTCTTAAAATCGTGGAGGGATTTGTGATTGAGTTTCTAAAGGATGAAGAAGGGAATTTTAAAGAAGCCAAATTTATCCAACCAAATGGGGTATTTGTGGCCAAGAAAAAGTGAAAGTTACCAATGGATCGGATCTGAGCTTGGCGCAAGGGCTTTGCATTTCGCAAAGGTCTTATTTAGGGGATTGTCCCGGCTATTTCCACGCAAAGCTCTCGTCCTTTTGAGGGAAGCCCAATGTATTTCCTCTTAACTCCGATCTGGACGGAGTCTAATTTTTTTGAGATAATTTTTCCAATAGACGTTTGGCTGGGTGTTGGTACTATCCCTCCATATCGTAGGAAAAACTTCCTCGATGAGTAAAATCCTATGATCCAAAGAAAACCCCTTAAAATATGTAAATTGACTATATGAACCCTCTGCCCATGAAAACGGAATCAATTATTTCCCCGCTATTAATTTTTTTATCGATGAACCTATTTTTCTGCATCAACAGTATAGCACAAACTTACAACTATCCTCAAACTCCAAAACATCCTGTTGTAGACACCATTTTTGGCAAAGTGGTAATTGATGAATACCGGTGGCTAGAGGAATTAAACAGTCTAAAGGTTAAAAGTTGGCTGCTGAATCAGGCAGATTATACCACTAGTATCTTGGACAAGATACCTGGAAGAGATTCTCTTTTTGAAGAATATAAAGAGTTAGATCAGATTATAAAAGAAGATATCCCTTATACTCCGCGCAGAGGTGGGGAAAGATATTTCTACATGAAAATCTATCCAAACGAAACTTCACCTAGGCTATATTACAGGCATGGAAAAACAGGCGATGAAATCTTACTTTTTGATCCACTAGCATATACCAAAGGAGAGGTAAATAATTTTGGTTATAGATTTTTCCCAAGTAGAGACGGGAAAAAAGTAGCACTCCGAATTACTGAAAGAGGAAATTTTGACATAGCAACCATAAAGATAATAGAGGTTGATAATAAAAAATTTCTTGCTGACAGTATCTATCCTGTGAATTCTTTCTATACATGGACACCAGACAGTAAAGGGATTCTATATGGTGCACTTCAAACAAGTGATCCACTTTCCACAAAATTATTTCAGGATAGCGAGATAAAATACCATGAGCTAGGGAATAATCAAGAAGCTGACAAAACCATTATTTCAAGGGTCAACAATCCGTCACTTAATATTAAAGCTTTTGAACTTTTATCCCTGTCCTATTCTTCTGATCAACAATATCTTGTAGCTACCATGTGGGGCGGTGATCAGGATCAGAGAAGTTTTTTTGCCTCATCCGTTGACATTTTTAGCCCCCAAATCAACTGGAAACAATTAGCAAGAGCTGAAGATCAAATTAGAGAGTCAATTATTTATAAGGATAAAATTTATCTACTTACGAGAAAAGATGCCCCCAATTTTAAGTTATTAGTTTCTCCTGTTGATGGATTTGACGTAAAAAAAGCAAAAACACTAATTCCTGAGAGTGATCAACCAATTACTTGGTTGCAGCTAAGCAAGGATTTTTTATTCATTCAAAAGACTGACGGAGTCAATAGTTTAATTGACCAATACAATGTTGTGAATGAAAAAATACAACGAATAAATCTTCCTTATAGCGGTCTCGCCGGCGTAGTGACATATGATGGATGGGCGGATGACAGTAATGTGGAGCTATATATTTCTTCTTGGAATCGACCCACTGAACAATTTGATTACGATCCCAAATCACAAGAAACAAATAGTAGCCCTTTTAATGTCGCTAAAGTTTATCCTGGAATAAATGATCTTGTTGTGGAAGAAGTTGAAGTGAAAAGCCATGATGGCACAATGGTTCCTTTGTCGCTCATTTATCACAAAAATGTCAGAAAAGATGGACAAAATATTGTGTTTATGACAGGCTATGGTTCATATGGGATTTCGTCATTGCCCAATTTTAATAGCATCTATCTACCACTTTTAAATAAAGGAATTATTGTCGCTATTTCGCATCCAAGAGGGGGAGGTGAAAAAGGATATAGTTGGCATATGGGAGGTTTTAAAGCTACCAAACCCAATACTTGGAAAGACTTTATTGCATGTGGAGAATACTTAATATCTGAAAACTATACATCTTCAAAGCATTTAATTGGTGAAGGTCTTAGCGCAGGTGGAATTATGATAGGCAGGGCAATGACTGAACGTCCCCATTTATTTGCAGTTGCTATCAATAATGTCCCAGTTAGTAATCCCTTACGTGGAGAATATCGCCCCAATGGAAGAGTGGATGCCAATGAATTTGGTACTGAAAAAGATTCGGTAGAGGCAATGGGTTTGATAGAAATGGATGCATTTCTCCACATTAAGAAAGGTGAAAGTTATCCAGCGGTACTTGCTGTAGGGGGTGTTAATGATACTCGTGTACCAATATGGCAACCAGCGAAATTCATAGCTGGATTACAGGCAGCAAATATTTCTAACAAACCTATACTACTTAAAGTCAATTATGATAGTGGCCACGGCTTGGAAGAAAAATTCTTAGCTTATAAGAATGCAGCAAACCAATTTGCTTTTGCGCTCTGGCAGGCTGGACATAAGGATTTTCAGCCTGAACCAAATAAGTTATTAAAGTAAATCTCAAAGGAAACCCCATGTCCTTTGTCTGATTTTTACTCGATCGGTTAGCTTGGAAAGAATTTTTTTTATCGTCCAGGCCTAAGGCATTTTGCAGAACTCTTGATTGGTCTTGTTTAACCAGCCATTGAAATGGCTGGTTAAACAATCGGTCATGCCTACGGCATTTTTTTCCGGAAATATCCCAACCTACATTCCAGCGCCTCTCTAGATTTGTCCACTGGGAAATAATCTTTTTTAGTCCCGTAGGGACGACTCATATTATTGCTATAGGTTTCAACCTCTGGATTTAATGATGGCAATAGAATTTAGCAAAGTCCCGTAGGGATGAACGATATACTTCCACTTATCTAAGTATAGTTTATCAGCTCTGCAAACCAGCTTCCGCTCTGAGCGCAGCCTCCAACGAGAGCGGAGTCCCACGTCGACGTTCTATTCTCTTCACTATCAGCTACTCCTGTTGTTTTTTTAGGTAAATATTTTCGCCTTGCACTTTAATCCATTTTTCTGTTTGGTGTGTAAGGTGCTCCTGCCTTTTCCAGCTTCAACTCAAACTCAGCCAATTCATTATAAAAGGCGGAAGCATCTTTCAAGTATTGATCAAACTCACTTTGTGCGATTTCAATATTTCGTATGTGTGTGGCTGTTGGAGGCTCTGTTGTACTCCAATGGCCATAAATCACGGTTCCTACCCTACTCATGATTGAAGGGGAAGTAGACTGATCCTTGCTTTGAAGCACCCTGTCTCCCATTAGTGTATTTGACAAATTAAATAAAGTGGCATTGAGCGCTGTCAATTGCGCAAATAGATCAGAAGTAGTATTTGGTGTTTTTGTCAATGCAGCCTTGATAAAACGAAGCTTATCACCGGCCTCACCCAATTGGCTGGCAGCACTTGAGCTCCTTCGGGAAAGATCACTGGTTTGCTTTTTAAAAGCCGCCATCGCCTCATAATCATCATTTGTTGGATGAACAGCTTTAATATTAAAAACCTGCGCGTCTCCTTGTGGCTCCAGTTTCCCATTATTCATCACATAAAGATCCACACTGTATTTTCCTGGCGCTACCAAAGGTCCTTGCGGATCGCTTACCCAAGGTGGTTGGAAAGCGGGAACGGTTAGATTGATAGGGTCGGGCGGAGACAGTCTCAAATCCCAACTTACCCTATGTAAGCCTGTTTTCGCTACTCCTTCAATCCAACGAATGGGTTCCCCGTTTTTATCCCGTACCAATAGCATTACACTTGGTTCCTCTGCAATAGCCTCCGCCCTCAATTGATCCCAGCCTGGGAAAGAAATACTGGTTTTTTGCTCGTTGAGGTTCTTTTCCAATTCTTTCCGTACTGCTTTTTCTGTTTTAGGAAGATCCTTTAAGTAATATGTAAATACTGCTCCGAAAGGCGGATTATCACTAACGAAACTGGTGGATCCCTGGGAAGGCATTCCTTTTGCCTGCATGAGTTCGTTCGGAACATACCACCAAGCATCTCTCACCGGCAATACCGAATTTGAATTGGCATTGGCCAATTTATTGATCTCCCTCAAAGGCGAGTAATCATCCAATACATAAATACCTCTCCCAAAACTTGCCCCTACCAAATCATTGTCTCTGGCATGAAGCGCGAGATCCCGGAAAGGAATTGTTGGAACTCCTGCATTTAGCTTGGTCCAATTAACTCCTTTATTCACTGAAAAATAAATACCGTACTCTGTTCCGATGAATAGTAAATTTTGATCTACATGGTCCTGTTTGATCACCCAAACAAGCGTATTGACAGGCAAGTCTCCTGCAATGGAACGCCAGGTTTTTCCTTTATCTGAACTAATGAAAACATATGAGGAATAATCTCCCAATTGGTGCCCATCGGCTGCGGCAAACACCGTATTGATATCATGAGAAGAGGCTTCGATATTATTGATGAATGTCAGGGCAGGAACCTTGGGCAGGCTTCCAGATTTCCTCCAGTTTTGCCCATCATCTTCGCTCACATGGATCAGTCCATCATCCGAGCCGGTATACAGTAATCCTGCTTGAAGGGTTGATTCTGAAAGTGCGGTCAATGTGGCAAATTTCGACATGGCACCGTTGTCGAACAATGCGTCAATACTTGCTACACGGCCCATCATTTCCAGTTCATACCTGCCTAGGTTAGTGGTCAGGTCACCGCTGATCGCCTTCCATGAATTACCACGATCGGTACTTTTCCAAACTCTTTGAGATCCAAAATAGAGTGTTTTATGATCATGGGGACTTACCTGTATCGGGCTATCCCAGTTCCATCTTTCAGGAGATTCATTGGGTTCCGGTTTTGGCTGAATATTCAATATTTCGCGGGTTGTTCTATTGTGACGGTGTAATTCCCCTTCTTGAATTTCCATATACACAATATTCGGATCCTTCGGATCGAAAGCGACATCATAGCCATCGGCTCCCAATGGGACATACCACTCCTGATTGCGCACACCCTCTACATTAGTGGTTCTGGAAGGACCCAACAAGGTTCCAAGATCTTGCGCTCCCACTACGACATTATAAAATGGCTCAGCATTATCGAGTCCTACCTTATAAAATTGCGAGATCGGAAGGTTAGGAAAGTGACGCCAGGTAGCTCCTTCATCAAAAGACTCATACAATCCTCCATCTGTTCCCCCAATCAAATGCTGTCCATTCGCCGGATCAATCCATAAGGCGTGGTTGTCGCTGTGTTTCGTTCTTCCGGTTTCGCCATAATTGAATGTCTTTCCACCATCCCGGGTTACATTTATAAAGACATCCATCTGGTAAACCAGGTCAGGGTTGGTGGGTGAAGCTTCAATTTCCTGATAATAGTGGGGCCCGGTGCCCCCTGAAATATAGCTGTTGCGCTTTTGCCAGCTTTCCCCATTATCCGTGGATCGGTAGAATCCCTTATTTGCATTGTCTGCTTCTATGGTCGCATATACTACTTGTGCATTTGCGGGAGTCACTGCCAAGCCAATTTTTCCCATGTCGCCTTGAGGCAATCCCACATTTATCCTTCTCCAACTCTCGCCTCCATCCATGGATTTATAGATCCCGGATTTCGGACCTCCACCAAGAAGGGCCCAGGTTTTTCTTCTTCTTTGATAGGCTGCAGCATAGATCACATCAGGGTTTGATGGGTCAAATTCCGCATCGGTGACACCTGTATCGGGATCTAATTCAAGGACTAATTGCCAGCTCTTGCCCCCATCTTTGGTTTTATACACTCCACGTTCGCCTCCTGATGACCATAATGGACCTTCAGCTGCTACATAGGCCACGTCAGAGTTTCTGGGGTCGATTAAAATTCTGCCGATATGCTCTGAATTTTTCAGTCCCATCTGCTGCCATGTGGCACCACCATCCATACTTTTATACACCCCATCTCCCCAACCTACATGCCGACCACTTACATTCTCGCCGGTACCTACCCATACCACTTCGGGATTGTTGGGATCCAAAGTCACTGTACCAATAGAGTAGGAGGCCTGCGCATCAAAAACCGGAGTCCAGGTAGTTCCACTGTTGGTAGTTTTCCACAAACCTCCTGAGCCCACTGCCACATACCAAGTACTTCTATGGATAGGGTTTATGGCAATATCTGCAATTCTTCCACCCATTACTGCAGGGCCAATGCCCCTCAGCTCCAGCCCTTTGGCCACCACAGCGGCCAACTCCTTTTGATTGGATTGAGCCCAGGCAGGGAAATAATTTATTGAAAAGAGAAGAAGAGTTGTGAATAAAAGGGCAGCGGTTTTTTGCATAACAGATTCGGTTTAATCGAATAAAAAGGTACAAGAAAATTCATGTTCTTAGGAACCATTTGTTAAAATAGCGAATGAAAACACTCTCGTTTCCTTAGTATCCCACCGCAGCCCCATCATCACTCGATGAATCCGCAGCTCCGACATAAATTTTTAGCACAGGATCGTAGGTGATTCCCATCAGTACGCCGAGGTTATTGACGCCATAGAGTTTGTGGCCCATTTTCTCCAGCGCATCCCGGGTGTCGGGCGACATCAGATGCCTTTCGTACATCAACCTATCGGGCAGCCATTGATGGTGGATTTTCATGGCTTCGATGGCTTTGTCGATTCTCATATTGTATTCCAGGACGTTGAGTACGGTCTGAAAAACCGTATTGATGATCGTCCTTCCTCCCGGACTTCCGATGATCAGGTGAGGCTTTCCATCTTTTGCTACGATGGTCGGTGTCATGCTTGAAAGCATCCTTTTTTCGGGAGCTATAAGATTGGGATTGGACCCAACTTGCCCACTGCTGTTGGTAATTCCTGCTTCGGGGTTGAAGTCCCCCATTTCATTGTTGAAGATAAAGCCGAGTTTGGAGGAGCCCATGCCCACCCCGTAGGAATTTTCTAGGGTGTAGGTCAGCGAAACCGCATTGCCGGCTTTGTCCACCACCGAAAAATGTGTCGTGCTGCTTCCGTCATAGAGTTGCCCAAACTTGGACGAATCGCTCAAAGAAGCTTTCTCCATGTCGATGTTATCAAATCTCTTTTTGGCAAATTCTTTGGAAGTCAGCCGATCAATCGGCATATCGGGATTGAAATCCGGATCGCCGAGATGCTCCGCACGATCTGCAAATGCTCTTCGCATGGCTTCGGCCACCAGATGAACATAGGCAGTGGAATTGAATTCTATGGTTTGAAGGTCTGCCTGCTCCATGAGATTCATCATTTCGATCAGGGCAACTCCTCCCGAACTTGGCGGTGGCATAGAATAGATGTCATAGCCCTTATAGGTTCCTTTTACTGGTTTGCGCTCGACGGCTGTATATTTTTCCAAATCTTCCTTTGTGATGATTCCTCCTTTGGCTTTCATGTAGGCTTCGATTTCCTCCGCCACTTCCCCTCTGTAAAAGCCGTCCTGACCTTTGTCACGAATCAAAGCGAGGGTATTGGCCAAGGCAGGTTGTGTCCAGATTTCTCCCGGTTGCACAATTTCACCGGAAGCATTTCGGAAATAATTGGCCATGATATCAAATGAAGGGTCCAAAACTGACATATTGAGCGCTACCCTATACAACCCCCAAGTCATCGGGAATCCGTTTTTGGCAAGGTCGACTGCCGGTTGAACCAACTCCCTCCAAGGAAGCTTTCCGTATTTTTGATGGGTGAGATACAATCCGGCCACAGTTCCGGGAACGCCCACCGCTTTGATTGTTTCGTGATTCGATCCTTCGATCAGCTTGCCTGAAGCATCCTTAAACATATCAGGAGTTGCTTTCAGAGGGGCTTTCTCCCGGAAGTCGATGGTAGTTACAATCCCTGCGGAATCCATGAAAACAATAAATCCCCCGCCACCGATATTGCCTGCCTCGGGATGTGTCACCGCCAAAGCAAAAGCTGTCGCCACGCTCGCATCAATGGCATTCCCGCCTTTTTTCAAGATGTCGATACCGACTTCGGAAGCGAGAACATTGTCAGAGACAACCATCCCGTTTTTGCCGTAGGTTTGAGCGTAAAGGTTGAAATTGACAGACAGCAACATGACCAAACACAAGGTTTGGATCATTCCGGATTTTAATTTTTGCATCATTGGGTTGGAGGGGAAATAGGTATTCAATGGCTGGATCAAGGATTAATTTTCCTCCTTAATTCAGCTCAAAATACACATTTTTACTTTTCCGGATTCTGCGAATTTTGGGGATTTGCTGAAGGGATTTTGCACCACCGGAAACTTGGTGTCCTTTTCAGTTTTTGGCCGTCAGTCTGTCGATAAAAAA
>VFKK01000119.1 GCA_009885605.1 Cyclobacteriaceae bacterium
TAGGTCATAGCGGCTTTGTCGTGATCGATCAGTTTTCTGCGTTCGGCGGCATATTCTTTTGAAATCAACTGATCAACCGGGATTTGATTGAAGGCAGGATCGGCATAGAACTTTGCCCGATCCTCAAAGGCTAATTTTTTGGCCTCGGTGAGTACGTGGAGGTATTCGGCACTTCCAAAGCCCATAGACTTGATATCATACCCCTCCAGAATATTGAGCATTTGAAGCACAGCGATTCCTTGTCCATTTGGAGGAAGTTCCCAGACATCATAACCCCTGTAATTGGTGCTTACCGGTTCTACCCATTCCGAAGTATGTTTTTTCAGGTCTTCATAACTGAGATAGCCCTGATTTTCCTTCATGAATCGGTCAAGAGTCCGGGCAATTTCCCCTTCGTAAAAAGCCGATCTTCCTTCTTTAGCGATCATAGCGTAAGTATTTGCGAGGTCTGGATTTTTGAAGACTTCACCTTTTTTCGGTGTGTTCTTACCATTGGGCATGTAGGTTTTTCGGAATCCGGGGATGTCCTGCATTTCAGGCCAATGGTTGTTCATCTGCCAGGCGATCACTTCGGAGACTGGAAAGCCGCTGTTTCCATAATCGATAGAAGGTTGGAGGATTTCTTGCATCGAGAGCTTGCCAAAGCGTTTATGCATTTCAAACCAACCGTCTACACAACCCGGAACTGAAACAGGCAGAGGGCCGAGTAAGGGAACATAGCTTAATCCCTTTTCCTTAAAAACCTCCATGGTAAGACTTTCGGGAGCTCTTCCGCTTCCGTTGAATCCGTAGAGCTTCTTGGTTTTCGCATCCCAAATGATGGCAAAGACATCGCCTCCGATTCCGCAAGCCTGAGGTTCCACCAAGCCTAGCATCGCATTGGCAGCAATGGCGGCATCCATGGCCGAACCCCCTTTTTTCAAAATATCCAAAGCCACTTGAGTGGCAAGAGGTTGGCTGGTAGCAGCCATACCGTTTTGGGCTAAAACCTCAGATCGCGTGGCGAAGGATTTTCCCGAAACCCGGTCTTGAGAAAATGATAGCATAGGCAAAAGCATTGCGGTGATTAATAATAAGATGGCTTTCATTTTTATCATGGTATAAAAGATCAAAGGGAGTTTGAAGCTAGCTTGAAGAAGAGACATTTGGAATACCGAAAATGTAAAAAATCAAATGAAAATCCATTGTTACAATCCAATTCGATTGTTCAAGTTCTGATCTAGATTTTTTTACTTGGATCTTGGAAGATTCGGGCACAAATGGATTGGGTCACTCTCCGATAATCCAACGGGAAATTAAGATCCCTGAAAAAGAAAAAGGTGCCACTAATGCCGCACCCTTTATCCAGTATTTAAACCATAATCAAAAAGGATCTACTTCTAAAAGAATCTCATCTGTGAAAAGTGATATTCCTTCCCTTCTAATTCTTAAATATATGGTATTAAACAAGCTTGGGAAATACCCTGTACAGGGTATTTTTTTGAGTTTTCTGGGAGGAGAAAATGAGTGGGATCGTGTCGTTGTTTCCAATTCCATGGCTCCCGATATTATCTGGAAAAGGATCCGGAAGCTGAATATTCCGCCGAGAAATGTCCCAGAGGGACATCCTGTGGGTAGCCCCGGTTTCAACCGGGGGTTAGATTAGCAGAAATGATTTTGGTTTTTTGGCCTTTTCCATTTCAATCGATAAAAAATGTGTCACCAAAAACAGGGGATGTGGATGGGGGGGATTTTGTTTCCAATGAGTGAGATTGCTTCGGGTTTGTAAATTATATGATCAATTGAAAGCCTTCTCTAAACCCTCGCAATGACGAGTCCCAAATCCTATCCTAAAGCGTATGGCCATTCAGAATCGTCCCATCTGCCACGGTTTTCAGGTAGGTAATGGTTTTGCCATCTTCGCCCACTTCGCAAACCCGATAGCTTGGAAATGGATTTCCCCAGCTTCCGCCAAAATGTCCTGACCAAAGAAAAGGTTTCTTTCGGTTGATCATGATTCCGTCCACATCGTGGTCATGCCCGTGGAAAGTTGCTTTCACATTTGGATAGCGAGCGATCAACTGCATCACATCCTCGCAGGGTATTCCATGTTTGGTCCAGTCATTTTGTGAGATATGGACAAAGAGGAAGACATGAGAAAGGTTCTGATATTCCTTAAGACAGGTGGTCAGAAACTCAGTATCCACACAGAGGTAATCCCCGGCTTCATTGGAGGAGTTGCAGAGGATGACGCCATATTGATTCTGATGGATGAAGCAGAAATCCGCCGGCTGATTCCAGATCGATTGCCATTCGGATTCAGAGATTTGATCGTGGTTCCCTTTGGTGACATAATAGGGATGTTTCAGCGTGTCGTAGACCCTCTTCACTTCCGGCATCCATTTCGGTTCATCATGAATCAGGTCTCCGTTGAAAACTACAAAATCCACATTTTCTTCCTTATTGATAGCCGCAATCAGATTTCGATGCGATGTCTCGTAATCGGTGTTTGGCTGACCAAAATGACCATCCGAA
>VFKK01000279.1 GCA_009885605.1 Cyclobacteriaceae bacterium
ATCTGATTATTGCCATCCACCCAAGGATCCCGAGTGCCCATTTCTTTGTAGAATGCAGCCTGAAGTGTTCGCATGTGCTCATCCACTGACTCTTCAGCATACCGTTGCATTCTGCTGTCAATAGTCGTGTAGATTCTCAGGCCATCGCCATACAGGTCATAAGCACTCCCATCAGATTTCAGATTTTCTTTCGTCCATTTGATCAAATCTGCTTTCACTACTTCCCGAAAATAAGTAGCAAGTCCTTGGTTTTGATTCGAGACTGAATAGTCCAATTCAATAGGCATCTGCGTAATGGAATCATATTCAGTTTCAGTCAAAAGGTCATTCCTATACATTTGACCTAATACAGTATTTCTTCTTCGTAAAGAGTTTTCTGGATTGAACACGGGGCTGTAATAGGTTGGCGCTTTGAAAAGACCTACTAAAACTGCCGATTCCTGGACATTCAACTCAGCGGGAGTTTTCCTGAAAAAGGTTTTTGCTGCTGTTTTTATTCCATAGGCATTAGACCCAAACTCAGAAGTGTTGAGATAAAGTGTCAGAATCTCATTTTTGGTATATGATTTTTCAAGTTGCGTCGCTACAATCCATTCCTTTGTTTTTACGATCAGCATTCTAAGACCCGGAATTGAACTTAGCAATCCCTGATTGTCATCGTTACGGGTTTTGAAAAGATTTTTAGCAGTTTGCTGGCTTAAGGTAGAACCACCTCCGGAATCTTGTCCCAATAGAATAGACTTCACAAAAACCCGCAACATGGCTGTCATATCAATACCGGAATGGTCTTCAAATCGTACGTCTTCTGTTGCGATCAAGGCATTTACCAGATTGGGAGAAAGCTCATCAAAGGTCACCGGACTCCTGTTTTCCCGGAAATAAGTCCCCAGCAAAATTCCATCTGTGGAATAAAGCTCGGATGCTAGTTCCGAATCAGGATTTTCCAAGGCCTTGAAATCAGGCAATGAGCCAAATAATCCGAGGAAATTGATGCTCAGCATCCATACAAACAGGATGAAGGCGAAAAACCCCCCAACGAAGGCAATCCAGAGATACTTAATGGTTTTTTGCACCCAAGGTTCAGACTGGGGTTTTACTTTGTTACGCATAGTTTACTTATAAACTGACTTAAAGAAAGTCCGGTATTCTTCAATATTTTTAGTCTTATTCAGTTCCTGGAAGTTTTCGATCGAGATGAAGAACGAATTTTCTTTTACAATGGCAGGCAGACCTTCCGACTCGAAATCCTTTTGAAATTTCTCAAAGTACTCCAGCGCCTTCTGTGAATTGCTGAAAGGACTAATGATGAAAATCGCATTCTCCCGATTCATATTCATATTTCCGGTTCTCAATCGGGCATTTGGGAAGTTCTTAGCATGGAAATTTTCCAAATCTCCGAGAAGTCCTTTGGATGTTTCCGCCTGACCCGGATCCATTGCGATTACAAAGATATGGGTCTGCGATTCATTAATCTTATAAGGAGATTCCGGTAAATCTTTTTTGCCTTCAATATTTGCAAGTTCCGGTCCTACCAGCTGGGTCGAATCCGTGAGCGTGCTATCAGAGACTGTCCGATTTGCAAGTTCTGCACTTGACAGCATTGGTTTCAGCATATTTCTTGCCAGTTCTACCAGTTGCTCATCCTGAGTGTTCTCGATATAAGATTCCAATCTTTCCCGATAGCGCTCTCTACTTTCAGTTTTTCCGGTTGCCATGATATCCAGCAGGATCAATCGCTCTGTATTACGGGTTAAAGGAAACTCCTCGAGCGTACTTTTAATGAGCTGTCTTGTACTGGAATAATTTCCTGCATAATAGGCATTATAGGCTTCTTCATACCTTTTGGATGATTCTATGTAGGCAAGATTCCCGGAAGCAGCTTCGGGGTTATTGACAGAATAGGTGTATTGTGAATCTGGAAATTCTCGATTTAACCGGGAGGCATATTGTCCAA
>VFKK01000031.1 GCA_009885605.1 Cyclobacteriaceae bacterium
CACCATGATCCGAATAGCCCTTGCCGATGACCACACTCTTTTCGCAAAGGGAATTGAGGGGATTCTTGAAGAGTACGAAGACCTAAAGATTCTTGGCCTTTTCCCTAATGGAAAGGAATTGGTTGATTTCCTTCCCGGCAATGAAGTGGACGTCGTCCTGACAGATCTCAATATGCCGATATTGGACGGTTTTGGTGTTTTGGATGCCTGCAAAAAGAAATTTCCGGAAATAAAAGTAGTCGTACTTTCCATGTACGACGACGAAAAAATCTACAAAAACTGCATTCAGAAAGGTGCCGATGGGTTCATTTTGAAGGATGCTGATCCCGACGAACTGGTTTTTACCATCCATGAAGTTTTCGAAGGAAGACACGTGCAAAATTTTGCGCGAGTTATTCAGCAAGCCAATCAGGACACATTTTATGATTCTTTCCGCGTGAAGTACAAGCTTTCCCGAAGGGAAGTAGAAATCATGCGGATGATTAAAGACGGGAATCTCAACAAAGAAATTGCAAAGGAACTCAGCCTAAGCGTCCAGACGGTGGAAACTCACCGCAAAAATATCTACCTCAAATTACAAGTCTCTTCCCGAATTGAGTTGGTCAATAAGGCGATTGAACTTTTGAACCCATGAAAACTCCCATCCGAACTGCCCTTGTTGGATATGGCTCAGTGGCCGAAAAAATGCATGCTCCTCTGATTGACGTTTGTTCGGACTTGGATTTTACAGGAGTCGTGGAGAGAAATGGCAATCGCTGTCAGGATAAATATACGGCAGTCACGACCTTTCGAAGTCTGGAGGAATTGCTCACTGCTGAAAGTGCAGAACTGATCGTGATCACGACGCCTAATGAATTTCATTATCCGATGGCAAAGCAATGTCTGCTTGCCGGAAAACATGTTGTGGTGGACAAGCCGGTTACTATTTTCTCGCATGAAGCAGAGGAATTGAATGCTCTGGCGAAAGAGAAAAACCTTATTTGTTCGGTATTTCACAATCGCCGATACGATGGAGATATTATGACATTGCAGAAATTGATCGCCGAAAACACACTCGGTGATCTGGCATATCTGGAGTCACATTTTGATCGATTCCGACCAAATGTCTCCGAAAACTGGAGGGAAAAGGAAGTTCCGGGAAACGGCATTACCTACGATCTCGGGTCTCATCTCATCGATCAGGTTGTCTTACTTTTTGGCCTGCCGGAAACTATACAGGCAGATATTAGGAAGCAGCGCAAAAGTGCAGTAGCAGACGACCATTTCGATATTATCCTCTACTATCCCCGTTTCAAAGCGAGAGTCACTGCCGGAGTTTTGGTCAATGCTCCGACTCCTAAATTTCTGCTTTTAGGTGAAAATGGTTCTTATCAGAAATTTGGACTGGATGTGCAGGAGCAAGCGTTCAAAGAGGGCCGAAGACCGGAAGGGGGAAACTGGGGAGTGGAATCTTTGGAAAATTGGGGGAAATTATTCCTCAGTTCTGAAACTGTTGCCTATCCGACTCTGAATGGAGATTACCGAATTTTTTATCAAAATGTTGCCGATGCCATTCAAAAAGGCACTTTGCTAAAAGTCACTATTGAACAGACCATCAGCGTTTTGAAGTTGATTGAGGCATCTTTCCAGAGCAACGAACTGGGCAGAAAAATCCTGAGGGCAGAAGGAAACTGGTAATTCAGGGGAATTTTGGCCTCAGTTTTGGATGGTAGAGGGCAAAACCAACAAGTTTACTACCATGAAAAAAATATTATTTATTACCCTTTTTCTAATAGGAGGAATAACTGTCTCTCAAGCCCAAGTAAGCGTGGGGATTAACTTTCAAAATACCCGAACTTTCGTAACTGTAGGTACCGATCCGGATAAAGAATTCTTCGGAGAAGGACGATTGGGTTTAGGCAATAACATCGGACTCGAATTGATGGGCGGGTACAATTTTGTAAGGAAGAGTGAAGTCAACGCCTATGTCGGGGCAGCTCTTGGCCTTTTTGGAGATTATAACCGAAAGAAGGATTATGACCACAATGATGATGTGTATTTTGCAATTCCATTCGGTGTGTTGATCAAGCCATTCAGTTCCAAAAACTTTGGCTTTTTAATCGAAGCTGCCCCTGTTTTTGCAAGCAATCGAGATAGCTACCTTCGAGGTGGAATTGGATTTAAGTACACATTCAGGTAATTCAAAATACAGATTTTTTAGAAAGCCATATTTCCTCTCCGGAAGTATGGCTTTTTTTTAAGAGATAAAACCTGCGGATTTGAATGATTTAGCGATTTCCATACCCTCTCATATCAATTTGTTTCTTTAATTTTGCGGCCTATGGCAAAGACAGAAACTCCTGCAGAAAACGCGCAATTGAAAGATATAATTTCCCATGCCAAGGAGTATGGGTTTGTTTACCCAAGTTCTGAAATCTACGATGGCCTTCAGGCTGTTTATGATTACGGAGCGTATGGCGTTGAATTGAAAAACAACCTCAAGCGTCTTTGGTGGGAAACCATGACTCGCGTGCAGGACAACATCGTGGGAATCGATGCTTCTATTTTTATGCATCCGACTACCTGGAAAGCTTCCGGTCACGTGGACAGTTTCAACGATCCAATGATCGACAACAAAGACAGCAAAAAACGCTACCGTGCAGATGTACTGGTGGAAGAGCATGCTGCAGTCATCGAAAGAGCCGGAGATCTCGAAAGAGCAAAGTCCCTGACAGCCGCACTTGCCAGAATGTTGGAAGCAGAAGACCTGGATGGCGTTCGGGACCTGATCACCAACGAAGGCATCAAATGCCAGATCAGTGGCACCAGCAATTGGACCGATGTGCGCCAGTTCAACCTGATGTTTTCCACGCAGGTGGGCTCCGTGGCAGAAGATTCCTCTACGATTTACTTACGTCCTGAGACAGCTCAGGGGATTTTTGTCAACTTCCTGAATATCCAGAAAACTGCCCGAATGAAGGTTCCTTTCGGAATTGCTCAGATAGGCAAGGCTTTCAGAAATGAGATTGTTGCACGTCAGTTTATCTTCAGAATGCGGGAATTTGAACAAATGGAGATGCAGTTCTTCATTCGTCCCGGCACTGAGATGGAGTGGTATAAATACTGGTCAGAAACCAGAATGAAATGGCATTTGGCGCTGGGCACCCCGCCGGAAAAACTCAGAAAGCACGATC
>VFKK01000024.1 GCA_009885605.1 Cyclobacteriaceae bacterium
CCAAAGCAGCGCAAGATGGATTATTACTTTAAAAATGCGGATGGGGATGAGTTGATTTACATCCACGATGGAGAGGGAGTCTTGTATTCTCAATTTGGAAAATTGGAAGTCAGAAAAGGAGACTATATCGTGATTCCGCGAACCACTATCTACCGGTTTGAATTTAAGGAAGAAGGTCCGCTTCGACTTTTGGTGATTGAATCCCATGGACCGATAGAGACGGTGAAAAGATACCGAAACGAGGTGGGCCAATTGCAAGAGCATTCTCCTTATTGTGAGCGAGACATCCGACCGCCACATGAATTATTGATCGAGCAGGAAAAGGGAGATTACCTCGTTCAGATCAAAAAACAAGGAATGCTCCACCAATACACGTATCCTCATAGTCCGCTCGACATTGTGGGCTGGGATGGATATTTGTATCCATATGCACTCTCGATTTACGATTTTGAACCGATCACAGGCCGACTTCACCAGCCTCCACCTGTTCATCAGACATTTCAGGCTGGGGGATTTGTTATTTGTTCTTTTGTACCAAGACTATTTGATTACCACCCGCTCGCAATTCCTGCTCCCTATAATCACTCTAACATTGACTCCGACGAGGTCTTGTATTATGCAGAGGGAGAGTTTATGAGTAGAAAAGGAATTGAGAGAGGAAGTTTTACCATTCACATGGGAGGTCTTCCGCATGGTCCACATCCCGGAACTGTGGAGAAATCGATTGGTGCCAAATCCACGGATGAGTATGCCGTGATGCTCGATACCTTCAAATCTCTTTACATCACAACTGATGCACTTGAGTTTGTTGACAAAAGCTATCCTATGAGTTGGACCACTTAAAATGAAAAAGGCTGGTTTCTAGACCAGCCTTTTCATTTTTAAGAATTTTAAATCAAGATTATTTTTATTTATCCGTGATTTCAAGAATTGGATTGCCATTAGATCCATTGGGAAGCCTAATGTCCAGCATCATGGAAAGCGTAGGTGCAATGTCGGTAATCGAAGCATAGCGAGAACTGCTTCCATGTTTCACTCCCCATCCAAAAAACAGGATCGGAACATTCGTGTCGTAAGAAAAGCCTGTTCCATGGGAAGTACCTCTTGCTCCTCCGGTAAGCCATCCCGGCTCTAAAATCAATAGTAATTCCCCTGAAGATTTATGGTTATATCCCATTTGAAGAAGTGCAGGCCTGTCTTGAGTGAATGCTGTGTTTCTCATTGCTGTAGAAGTATAGACTTCTTTAATGCCTTTGAATTTCATGAGAAATTTCGCGAGATCTTCTTCTATATCTGAGATTTTCACGCCTTTTTCCTTGGCTAATTCAGAATTTAGAAAGATTTGTTCATTGGAAAAATTAATGATCCAATCACCCACACCGTACTTCTGTTGAGTATAGCCTTTTAGCTGTCCGGAAATATAGGCGATATTTAAATTTCCGGCTGGAACATTTTCGCTTACCATATGAGTAGCTACTTCAGCAACTCCATGATCCGCAGATAGGAAAATTAAATATTCACCTTTACCATAAGTCTTGTCCAGGTAATTCAGAAATTTTTCCATTTCCAAGTCGAGTCTCAGGTAATTATCTTCTATTTCTTTTGATGCCGGGCCAAATCGATGGCCGATATAATCCGGAGATGAAAAGCTGACAGCCAGAAAATCCGTTTCTCCTCGTTTGCCAAGTTGTTCACCTTCTATTGCTGCTAAAGCGAAGTCGAGCGTAAGGTTGTTACCAAATGGCGTGGCTGCGATCAGTCCGTAGCTGTCATTATTCGCTCTCAGAGAGTCCAGTTTGTAAGGGAAAGTCGGAGTTTCTTTTCCAATAAATGGAGCCTCAAAAGCATTGTTGTCGTCGATGCTTTGCACATAAGTTCCGATAGGGTAAAGCGGCTCCCATGTCTTGCTTAAGTAAGAATCCGGAAGTTTTTTCGCATTGAAATCCTGAACCCATTTTGGAAGCGAGTCATAGTAATAGGTAGAGGTCATGAAATCCCCATTGTTGCTATCATACCAATACGCATCTCCCAAGTGTCCTGCAGGCAGGCTTGCTCCCCGGTCTTTAATCGCCAAGCCAACTACTTTAGATCGTTTATTAGTTGTAAATCTTAATTCATCCGTGATGGTGGTAGTGAGCAGATTCCTCGGACTGATTTGTCCGTTGGCAGGTGTTCCACCTACGTTTGTTACGGTTGAATCCTCAGCGCAATAAATGGACTTATTCAGGCTTCGCACGTACCAGGTGTTTCCAATAATTCCATGAGTTGCAGGAGTTGTACCGGTATAAATAGATGCGTGCCCAGGTCCTGTATAAGTGGGAATGTAATTGTAATGGCCATTTTTCATCATGAAACCTTCATTCATCATCCGCTTAAATCCGCCTTCGCTATATCGATCTGCATATCTGTACAAGTACTCTTGTCGCATTTGATCAACGATAATTCCGATAATAAGCTTTGGCTTTTCTTGAGTGCTCTGAGCTAAGGAAGTTCCAAGAGTCAGGGCCAGATAAAAAACAATTATTCCAAATTTTTTCATCATGTAGTTAATTATTGTTTCTAAAGATAATAATATATGTATGTACGCTTTCTTGCCACTGGCCAAATAAAACAAGCTCTGAAGTTCAAAAGCAGCAACTGTGGTCAGTCGACCGTAGTCTGTGGACGATTATCCGCCATTTTCTCACCTCATTTTCACCTTACTGGCAG
>VFKK01000102.1 GCA_009885605.1 Cyclobacteriaceae bacterium
CCTTTCTCGAAAAACCGAGGTAGGTCTTTAGCCAATAAAAAAGTTTGCTCCTCATAAAAAACAATCAGGTGGAGATAGAAACAATCAATAACGTATAAGTTAATATTAATTGAAGTTAAAATCAAAATGTCCGATATTTGCAAACTGTCTAAGGATTTCTATTTAGATAAATTCTAAATTGAAACATTGAATTGTAAAATGGACTTTTCACTAGCCAATGTCTGTTAAATTTGCAAGCCAAGACTCGGAACGATGCATATTAAGTTTAGAGCAATAAGTTTATCACACAAAACAGCTCCCGTACAAATCAGAGAACTCATTTCACTCGATGAGCGGGAAATCCACAGCATTTTATTAAAACTGAAAGATTTTTTCAGTTTGAATGATGTACTGATTTTATCTACCTGTAACAGAACTGAAGTTTATTACAGCCATGATCTCGATATGAGCACTGAGATCATCAAGTTGATTGGCTTGGAAAAAGGGCTTTCTGACATCGTTAATTATCTTGAATATTTTCAGATTTTCAACGACGATCGTGCTGCCATATCTCATTTATTCAAGGTTTCTATAGGTTTGGAGGCACAGGTTGTAGGAGATATTCAAATCTCAAACCAGGTTAAAAGATCCTATCAGGCCGCAGCTGATTTAGACATGGCTGGACCATTTCTTCATCGCTTGATGCATACCGTGTTTTTCACAAGTAAGCGAATAGCGCAGGAAACTTCTTTCCGAGATGGTGCGGCTTCTCTTTCGTACGCAACCATCGAACTGATAGACAGCTTAACATCCAATACATACCAGCCAAGAATCCTCCTGATCGGAGTTGGCGAAATCGGTGAAGATGTGGCAAAAAACATGGTTCACCTCCCAGAAGCAAAAATTAAAATCTCAAATCGGACCCTGGCAAAATCGGAAGAAATTGCAAGTCAGTTGGGGTTTGAAGTGGTGCCATTCGAAAATGTATTTGAGGCAATGGAAGAAGCTGATGTAATTGTCTGCTCTATATTGCGAAACGAGCCATTCATAACCAAATCACTGGTCAAGAAATTCCAAATCCAGAGTTACAAGCTATTGGTTGACCTTTCGGTTCCTAGAAGTATCGAGCCATCAGTAGAGGATGTACCAGGTGTCATTCTCTATAACGTTGACAATATTCGAAGTAAAGCGACAGAAGCTCTGGACAAAAGAATGGCTTCCATTCCCAAGGTGGAAGAAATCATCACCGAAAGTATCGAGGAATTTTACGGCTGGAAGAAAGAGATGATGGTCTCACCTACCATCAACAAACTGAAACAATCTCTGGAGGCAATCAGGCAGGAAGAACTCAGTCGATTCCTTAAAAATGCAGATGAGAAAGAATATGCCGTGATCGACAGAATAACCAAAAGCATGATGCAAAAAATACTGAAAGTACCAGTGGTACAATTAAGGGCAGCTTGCAAAAGAGATCAGGCAGAGGAAATGATCGAAATAATCTCAGATCTTTTTGATCTCGATAAAATAAAAACTGAAAAATAATCGAAACTTTATTTTTGAATAAATGACCAAAGGATTGTTGCAATTCTTTGGTCATTTATCTATAGGCTAATTCTGAAATCACCGTCTTGATGAATAAAAAATATATCCTGTCTCTTTCCCTTATTAGTTGCTTTTATTTCCCGATTATTTCCCAAGCCCAAACCTGGGAAGTCTACAATGAGCAAATTCAACTTCAATCCAGGTTGATGTATGATAAAATTGAACTTCTGAGCGAAACAGTAAGAATCGGAAAAAAAGGAGAAGAAATTTCTCTTCTTTCCAAAGATTTAACACCTGCTGTAGTCCTTCAGGGAAAGGAAGTTTACCAATATCTGGAGCCCTGGATTTTGGTAAAAGGGGAAAACGGAATAGGCGCTTATCACGAATATGGTCAGCTAGTTCTTCCTTTGGAATACGAAGAAATCCAGACCTATTACAATCTTTTGCTGGCAAAAAAAGGGGGGAATTATTGGCTGTTTGAAAGAGGAACCGGGAAAACCACTTCTCTTGGCCAGCTTGATGAAGCAAAACTAACTCGCCTGGGAATGCTGATCGTCCGAAGAGATAATGAGTATTTTTTACCTCTTTCAAAAAACCCGGACAGACCTTATGAAATACTCACAGAAAGCGAAGGAGATTTTTTACTGGCTAAAGAAGCGACAGGATTTGGTTTGATAAACAGAGAGGGTGACTATGTAATGGATCCTGTTATTGATCGATTGGAACATACCCAAGGGAATTTTTATTATGGCTTTGATGAAAGACAGTATTTGCTCATTGAGGGGAATGATATTCAATCCAATGTCCGATACAATTCTTTTCACGAAATAACTTTCCAAAATGGATTGATGCTTGAATACATCCATGGAAAACTTCGTCGGGTAATGGAGGAAGATGGTATCCTTCTGGATGCTGTGGGAATTGAGGAAGTAAAAATGATTGGTACTAATTTGTACAACGTTCGATTCAGGGATGGAAAGCTTGGACTGTTGGGAAAGTCAGGTTGGCTGGTACAGCCTATGGCCGGCGTAGATCAGATTGAGTTGGGTACAGAAGGGCTCTTCCCTGCGAAAACAAACGATGCAATGGGCTTCGTGAATGAATCAGGTGAATGGATTATTCCCGCTCAATTTTCGGAAGTTTCTTTATTCAAAGAAAAACTTACAGCCTACCGAAACTCTACAAATTGGGGACTGATAAATACCTCGGGAGAAATTATTACAACTGCTGAGTGGGAGGAGATCAAACCCTTTGTAAAAGGAATATCAATTGCTAAAAATTCAGGAAAATTTCATTTGATCAACTCATCGGGAGACAGAATTAACCCGGAAGGATTTGACAATATATTTCGGACTTCAGATGATTACTTTTTAGTGGAAAAAGAAGGGAGAACAGGATTGCTGGACCCTAAAGGAAATGTTTTGTTGCCTGCAGAATTCCAGAATATCCGAAGAGAAAAGAAAGATTTTTTGCTGGTAAACAAAGAGGGATTGACCGGAATAATCAATGAAGCTGGTGAAGTTATTTTACCTCTCGCTTATCAGGAAATCCTGGTCGACTGGGCAAATGGCCAGATTTTTACAAAAAATTTATATGAACCTGTCGTAGTTCAGGTAACTGAACCAACCGGAAAGAGAAATAAAAAAGGGGCCTGAGCCCCTTTTTTATTTCTTTTCATTTTTTCCTTTTCCAGAATCTTTGGGATCAATTTCTGAACCCGCGATGGAATCCCTCATTGCTGTGTCAGACTTGATATTTTCCATTTTGTAATAATCCATTATACCCAGATTACCAGATCGGAAAGCTTCAGCAATTGCCTTAGGAATTTCAGCTTCAGCCTCGATTACTTTAGCTCTCATTTCCACATTTCTTGCTCTCATCTCCTGCTCCAGGGCCACAGCCATTGCTCTTCTTTCTTCCGCTCTTGCTTCTGCTACTTTCAAATCGGCAGATGCCTGATCAATCTGAAGTTTCGCGCCAATGTTTGTTCCTACGTCAATATCCGCGATATCAATGGAAAGAATTTCAAAAGCTGTTCCTGCATCCAGACCTCTTGATAAAACCAGTTTTGAGATCTTATCCGGGTTTTCCAATACCGTCTTATGGTTTATAGAAGAACCGATTGAAGTTACAATTCCTTCTCCCACTCTTGCAAGAATAGTTTCCTCACCAGCACCACCGACTAACTGAGCAATGTTAGCACGAACAGTGACTCTTGCTTTTGCGATCAACTGAATACCATCTGCTGCAACTGCCGCGACATTTGGAGTATTAATAACTTTAGGATTTACCGAAATCTGAACAGCCTCAAAAACATCCCGGCCTGCCAAATCAATTGCAGTCGCTTGCTTGAATGTCAGGCTGATATTTGCCTTATCTGCAGAGATGAGTGCCCTTATTACATTTTGAACATTTCCACCTGCCAAAAAGTGAGTTTCCAAATCATTGGTAGTCAAGTCAAGTCCTGCCTTAGTTGCAGTTATAAGTGAATTGACAATCACACTTGGCGGTACCTTTCGGATTCTCATCCCAACCAATTCCAGCAAGCCAACTTTTACATTCGAAAATTGGGCGGTGATCCAAAGGCTGACTGGTACGAAATATAAAAAGGTGAAGAGAAGAACTATCCCTGCCAAAGCAGCGACTAAAACGAACATTGAATTAGATGCATCCATATTATTTTACTAGTATTTTATTGTTTTCGATTTTAATAATACTGATTTCGGTATCAACAGGAATGAATCCCTGCTCCGATTTTACCTCATAAATAGACTCGCCAAACTGAGCTTTGCCAATTGGCTTTATATCTGAAACTGCCTTTCCGGTCATTCCTTCTTCAAGCCCTAATGTCCTTCCGTCAAAAGCTCCACCCTGCATGGAAGATTTCAAAGAAAATTTGTTCCAAACTCCCGATTTGAAGCCATATACTATTGCAGCGAAGTTCAGAACTACCGCTACAGCTGTAATCCATGAAGCAGTGACTTGATCGTAACTCACAAAAGCATATACAACTCCTGTCAGGCTTACAATTAGCCCAAATACTCCTACAACAGTAGTACCGGGAACGAAAATCACTTCAGCTAATAGGAGAATAAGTCCGATAAGAAGAAGGCTGGATAAAATTAAAATCGTCATTCGGATTCGTTGCGAGTTAAGTCCCTAAAATACGAGAATCCTTGATAAGCCGAGGTAAAAAGAAAAAAAACCCGGCTGAACCGGGTTTTCAACTTAATATGCTTTTGCGAAAAGGACCCTACCTTGCGAATGGTTTCCTGTGTAAACACAAGAACCCGTTTCTTCCTTTCTATTTAAAGGAATGCATCGAATCGTCGCTTTTGTAAGTTCTTTTATCTTTTCTTCTGTGTCCGAAGTACCATCCCAGTGTGCTGAAATAAATCCTCCTTTTCCTTCCAAAACCTCTTTAAACTTATCCCAGGAATTAACCTCTGTAGTCATTTCTGTTCTGAAATTGAATGCTTTTGAATAGATGCCTTCCTGAATCTCATCAAGCAAAATTGATATTTTTTCGGAAATTGGCAGAGACACGAGTTCGAATTGTTCTTTGGTCAAATTATCTCTTCTTGCTATTTCGATAGTTCCATTTTCAAGATCTCTTGGTCCGATTGCGATTCTGACAGGCACTCCTTTCAATTCATATTCTGCGAATTTCCATCCTGGCTTTTGAGTATCGCGATCATCGTATTTTACAGAGATTCCTGCTTTTTTCAGTTCCGCCATGATTTCTCTGGCTTTCACCGATACTGCTTCCAATTCTGCTTCTCCCCTGTAAATCGGAACAATGACCACTTGGAAAGGCGCCAATTTTGGAGGTAAAACCAAACCATTATCATCAGAGTGTGCCATAATTAAAGCCCCCATCAAACGAGTGCTTACTCCCCATGAGGTGCCCCAAACATAATCAAGACCTCCTTCTTTTGTTGCAAATTTCACTTCGAAAGCTTTGGCAAAATTCTGACCCAGGAAATGTGATGTTCCTGCCTGAAGTGCTTTCCCGTCCTGCATCATCGCTTCGATGCAAAAAGTTTCATCTGCTCCGGCAAATCTTTCATTTTCAGTTTTCATCCCTTTCACCACCGGCAAAGCCATGAAATCTTCAGCAAATTGAGCGTAAATGTTCATCATTTGAACTGTCTCGTCCATTGCTTCTTTGGAAGTAGCATGAGCAGTATGACCTTCTTGCCACAAAAATTCAGTCGTGCGCAGGAAGAGTCTTGTTCTCATTTCCCATCTCACCACATTGGCCCATTGATTAACCAAAAGAGGTAAATCTCTGTAGGATTGAATCCAGCTTTTATAAGTGCTCCAAATTACCGTTTCCGAAGTAGGTCGCACGATCAGCTCTTCTTCAAGTTTAGCATCCGGATCTACAATAATTCCGGATCCATCTTCCGCATTTTTAAGTCGATAATGAGTTACCACCGCACATTCTTTTGCAAATCCTGCAACGTGACTTGCTTCTTTACTTAGGAACGACTTTGGAATAAAGAGTGGGAAATAGGCATTGACATGACCTGTTTCTTTGAACATGCGGTCAAGCTCCGCTTGCATTTTTTCCCAAATAGAATATCCATATGGTTTAATCACCATACAACCTCTCACAGCGGAGTTTTCAGCCAAATCGGCCCTTTTTACTAACTCATTATACCAGAGTGAATAGTCTTCACTCCTCTTAGGTAAACCTTTGCTCATTATGGTTGATTGGGATATGAATTGTACTTAAATTTGCTAAATTGGGGAGGACAAATATAAACCAAAAAGTATAACCCTTCACCTCTTGCCTCGTATAAGAGATTAACTATTCAACTTCAACTATGAAGAATATTAAACTTATCACCGCTTCATGTGTCCTCGGCTCCCTTGCTTTGGCTTCTTGCAGTACAAATAAGCTAGCAACAACCGCTGATCAGGACAACCTTTATTTCATGGCCTCCGATACCCAGGTCGCCACCCAATATGCTGTCCAAAACAACAACCCTGAATCCTTTAAAAGTCTTTCCTCTGTGAATACAGATACCTATTCACAAGAAAACTTTAGCTCCAGAAATGTTAATCCGGACTACATAGCTAAATATCAGGCAGAGGCACAAGGTCAGGATGAGGAAACGGTTTACTTTGATGAAACTGGTGATGCAGATGCCGTGCAGGATATCGATGTCTATAACAATTACTATTCTAACAGTTCCGGTTTTAATAGCGGTTTTAACTCTGCTTTTTCCATGGGAATGGGTTTTGGATTTGGTGGCTATGGTATGGGAGGCTTCGGGTTTCCTGGATTCGGCATGGATAGATTCGGAATGGGTGGATACGGAATGGGAGGATATGGAATGGGAGGATTTTACAATCCTTTCTTCGGCTTTGGTCCCAGGTTCGGCATGAACATTGGATTCGGTTGGGGATCCCCATTCATGGGAATGGGTATGGGAATGGGTACGGGTATGGGATTTGGTAATCCAATGTATGGCTTCCCAATGTTCCCAATGTATGGTTTTGGCAACCCAATGTTCGGTTATCCAATGTATGGTTTAGGATATCCTGGATTTGGCTACC
>VFKK01000180.1 GCA_009885605.1 Cyclobacteriaceae bacterium
CGTCACCCGAAAGTATAGCGATGTTGTGATTCCACTTTTTATGGACGGTCGCTTTTCCCCTTCGTAGAGGAGCTTGATCCATGATGTCGTCATGCATCAGCGTGAAATTATGAAAGACCTCTACTGCAGTGGCTTGGCTGAGGATATTTTCGGGATCATTTTTATACATTCCATACGCCAACACGGTGAGCAAGGGGCGGATTCTCTTTCCTCCCAGGCTCAGGATATAGGTGATGGGCTCGTATAATTCTCGGGGTGATTCTCCAAATTTTTGATCCTGGATGAATTTCTCCAGGTTACCTAAAAGCCCGTGGGCGAGACTTTTTTCCGTCATTGTCAGCAAATTCCAAATCTATCGTTCTTCGGTCGATATCGGTCTTAACCACTCGAACCTTCACTTTGTCTCCCAAAGTGATCATTTTTTTTGTTCTAGACCCAATCAAACGCATGTTTTTCTGATCGAAATCGTAGTAATCGTCATCCATGTCCTGCAAGCGAATCATTCCCTCGCACTTCGTTTCGGTGATTTCTACAAAAACTCCCCACTCCGTGACTCCCGCTACGATACCATCGTAATCTTTCTGCTCGGCCAACGACATGAATTCTACTTGCTTGTATTTGATAGAGGCTCGCTCAGCATCTGCTGCACGTTTTTCCCGCTCAGAGGAATGGAGGCATTTTTCCTCCCAGTCTTTTGCATCGGGTGATTTTCCTCCCTCGAGATAATGATCGAGCAGTCTGTGAACCATCATGTCAGGATACCTTCGAATAGGAGATGTGAAGTGGGTGTAGTGTGCAAAAGCAAGTCCAAAGTGACCCTTTGGTTCTGTAGTGTATTTAGCTTTTGCCATACTGCGAATTGCCAGTTGCTCGAGTACGTTTTGCTCAGGCTTGCCTTGGATTTCCTCCATGAGTTTATTGAGAACCAGAGAGATTTTATTCTCACTTGTAATCGATATTTCATGTCCAAATCTTCTGGCGAATCCGGAGAAAGTCTCCAGCCTTTCCAGATCAGGCGAATCGTGGATCCTGTAGACAAAAGTATCTTTTCCTTTGCCCTTATTGAAAATGAATTCTGCCACGTACTTGTTGGCAAGAAGCATAAATTCCTCGATGAGCTTGTGAATGTCTTTTCGCTCCTTCACCTTCAAGCCAAGAGGCTTGCCATTTGCATCCAGATCAAATTTGACTTCGACAGTCTCAAAATTGACAGCTCCATGATCGAATCTTCTTTTCCGGACTTTCTTAGCCAGCGTATTGAGCAAAGTCAATTCCTCATAAAAATCCCCGGCCTGTTTGTCGATATTTTCCTGAGCTTCTTCGTAAGCAAACCGTCTGTTGGAATGAATCACCGTGCGGCCAATCCAGTGCTTGAGCACATTGGCTTCGCGATCGACTTCAAACACACAAGCAAAAGTAAGTTTGTCCTCATTTGGACGAAGTGAACAGAGCCCGTTGCTGAGTCGCTCCGGAAGCATCGGGATCGTACGATCAACGAGATAAACTGAAGTAGCCCGGTTGAGAGCTTCTTTTTCCAGCGCAGTTTGTGGCTGCACATAATGTGTCACATCCGCAATGTGGACACCGATTTCCAGGTTTCCGTTTTCGAGTTCCCGGTAAGAAATCGCATCGTCAAAATCTTTCGCATCGACAGGATCTATTGTAAAAGTGGTGACATCTCGGAAGTCTTTTCTGCTTTTGATTTCTTTCGATGTGATCTTCTCCGAAATCTCATTGGCTTCTGCATCCGGCTCTTCTGGATACTCGAAAGGCAGCCCAAACTCAGCCATGATTGAGTGAATCTCCACTTCATGAAGGCCGGCTTTTCCAAGAACCCGAATTACTTTTCCGCTTGGATTTTTATCGCCGTCTCGCCATTCAGTGAGTTTGATGATTACTTTTTCATTGTGCTCAGCTCCCATCAAATCGCCTTTGTGCACGAAGATATCCTTGTGCATCTTTTTGAAATCGGGAACTACGAAAGCGAATCTTGGAGAAATCTCCACACGTCCCACGAATTCATCCCGGTTCCTTTCGAGGATTTCGAGAACTTTCCCTTCCGTTCTTCCGGTTTTTCCTTTGACAGGAAATACCATGATCCTGACCTTATCTCCGTCTAGGGCTTGCTTGAGGTCTGGCTCTTTTACGAGAATATCATCCTCAGACTTTTTAGGATCCAATGGCTTGATAAATGCGAATCTCGGGTTGACGTTGTCAACGATACCTTCAATAAATCCCGGGTCCTGACTGGAGGAAAAGTAATTTCGGGGGCTTTTTGAAATCGATCCTGCTGCCACCAGCTCAAAAAGTACCGGTTCTACGGCTCCTTTATTGAGTGAATCGCGGATCTCTAGTCGCTTGATTAGTTGGGAGGAATTGAATTCTTCTCCATAGTGCGCATCTAAAAATTGAAGGATGCGTCTTGCCAAATTGGCTGAGTCATTGGAGTTTCCTCCCTTGTTTTTACTCTTGTTTTTTTTATCTGATTTTCTTCCCATTTGTGAGGGTTGTTGCTTATGTCCAATGTAAAAAGAATTGATCTCTGATGGACATTAATCTTTGTGATCTTTTCGTGAATCTTCCTGATTTTCCACTTCTATTTCCAGTTCATCGAGCTGAGGATTCATAGCGAGATAAACTCTTGCGGTGACTTCCACATCTCTCAGACAATATTTTTTGATTTTTTCGATGTCTCTTTCGAGGTGGAAAGTTGCGTTGACCTGACTGCCATCCAGATCGTCTTTCGAAGAAGGGACGCCAAAAACTGAAGCTAAAAGTTCCAGTCGGGTGTAGTGCTTGTAATCACCGAATTTCCAAAGTTCCATGGTGTCCAAATGACGGATTTCCCAGGGCTTTTTGCCGGAAATTTGAAGGGGTTCGGGAAGTGAGATTCCTTGCACGAGCATTCTTCTACATAGGTAGGGAAAGTCAAATTCCTTTCCATTGTGCGCGCAGAGGTTCCATTTTTTCTTGCTTAGTAAAGCGCTGAACTCCAAAAGAAGTTCCCTTTCTTCTTCATGCGCGAATACTTTACTGCGGTAAGTGAGTTTTTTTTCTTTCTTTTTCCATTGGAAATATCCCACCCCTACACAGACCACCTGTCCAAATTCTGCATGGATGCCCGCCTTTTCAAAGTACAGGTCTCCCGGTGCCAATTCTCCCCGATCGGTTTGAATGAGTCGTTCTTTGCGGAGCCATTCTTCCTGCAATCTTACCGGTAAATCCTCAAATTTTGCGGTAACAGAAGCAGTCTCAATATCCAAAAAAAGGATGCTGCTTAATTGGTCTAAAAAATCTGCCATAATTTTGAATTTAGCCGTGAAGAACACCCTCCAAGCCAAGCTCAGGGATATTTCGAATAAAAATCGGGTCAAAACTACCCGGAGTAAATATAAACTTTTTATCAAAAATCTGATCCAGAATATAATAGCTCACCCAGAATTCATTGTTTAGGACAAAAACAGCAGGATCAATTGGTTCAACCTTAGCGATGCACTGAGCGCCCAATTCTTTGATCAGGTGGCGAAGTGTTGAAGTTTGCTTTTTTTCTCCTTCCAATTCTCCATATCCTTTGGATGTAATCATCACAGTATTCAGCTCGATCAGGTTGAGGTTGATGATGTACACTGCCCATTCTGTTCCTAATGGTGTTTCCTCCTTTGCAATGGCAAGTTTTACTCCGGTTACCGGATGAAAATCAATGTCTTTTTTCATGTGTTTATAATTGATTTTTAATGGCCACTTGGAATCGCGCATTTCGGATAATCATCCCAAAGTGTGACGTTCTTATTCAGGCTCAGTTTCATCTTAAATCAATTCCATTTCAAAAAGTGTACTCAGATGCTTTTTCATTTTTTCTTTAACATCTTCTAATGAAATTTCTTCTCCCAGCTCTTTCTGCAATGATGTCACTGCTTTGTCATCTATCCCACAGGGAATGATGTTGCTGAAATAATTCAAATCCGAATTGATATTGAAAGCAAATCCATGCATGGTCACCCAGCGGCTGGATTTGACTCCCAGAGCACAGATTTTGCGTGGATTTTCCTGTTTATTGGCATCCAGCCAAACCCCCGTCAGACCGGTGATTCTTCCGGCCTCAATTCCGTATTCAGCCAAAGTTAAAATAACGGCTTCTTCCAAAAAACGGAGATATTTGTGGATATCTGTAAAGAAATTATCCAGATCCAGAATTGGATAGCCCACCAATTGGCCGGGGCCATGATACGTGATATCACCACCGCGATTAATTTTATAAAAAGCGGCATTTTTCTCATTTAGACCTGCTTCGTCAAGCAAGAGGTTCTCTTGTTTCCCGCTTTTCCCCAAGGTATAGACATGCGGGTGTTCCAGAAAAAGAAGATAATTTGGAGTGGGACTTTGTTCCTGAACAGGCAGATTTCTATTCCTGATTTTAATCTCAACAGTTTCTGCAAAAAGACTCTCCTGATACTCCCAGGCTTGATGATAATCTATCAGGCCAAGATCTCGGAATTCTACTCTTTTATTTATAATTTCATTCATCTGAGGTCTCTCTGGGGAAGTTCTTTTCGAGCGCTAAAAGCGGGCAATCCGTTTTAAAATTTTTCAAAATTAAACAAATATTCAGGATGGCTGAACATAACGATTCCGGAATCCTTGCCGAGCAACTTGCAGCCGATTGGCTGGTGGGAAAAGGATATGAGTTCGTCGAAAAAAACTACCGTCACAAGCATGCTGAGATTGATTTGATCATGAAGTTCAAAGGCTTGTTGGTTTTTATAGAAGTCAAGTTTCGATCCGGAACTGGGTTTGGATTCGCGGAAGAGTTTGTGGACGGGACAAAGAAAAAGCTTGTTGTGAAGGCTGCAGACCAATATCTATATGAAAAAGATTGGCATAATGATATTCGCTTTGACATCGTAGCCGTATATAAAGGCAGGACAGGAAAAATCAATTTCAAGCAATTTGAAGATGCATTTTATTAATTTTTACTTCTTTAATTCTAACTCAAAATTCATCGTGAAAAAGTTAACATTCACTCTATTCTTAGGGCTTTTTGCATTGATTGCTCTGGCTCAGGATAAAAAGGACCAGGAAATTATCTCTGACAGTGAA
>VFKK01000157.1 GCA_009885605.1 Cyclobacteriaceae bacterium
CAAAGCATCTTCCGCCATGAAGTACCGCTCATCGTCTTCAATAAAATAACCCGTATCGTCGATCACCACCACCGAAGCCCCCATTTCCAATGCTTTGGGAGCAAACTCATTTGCATTGAAATTTGGGCCTTTGAGGGCAAAAAAGATATTTCCCGGATCAATCTTTCTCGTGTCAGTGCTTACGCCTGTACTTTTGAGGAAAAGAGTATAGAGGATGGAGACATTCATCGGTAGCGATTTTTAATTCCCAAAATAAACGAATGATTCACATCTTTGAAGACGGTCAAACGTATTAATTTTAGGCATTGATTTTCTGTCTGACATGTACAAAATTCTGATTTTGCTTTTTCTGACCATAAGCTTTGGATCAAACGCTCAGGATCTTTTTCGGTTTGATCAAAGTCTGAAAATCAAAATTGACGGAAAAACTGTCCCAAATCCATTTTCCGGAGGAATCAACTCTGCTCAAATCCAAACCATCGACCTGACCGGAGATACTATCGAAGAATGGGTCATTTGGGATATCAATTCAAGACAAGTTTTGGTCTTTGCAAAAAGCGGGGAGAATTTCACCCACTTGCCTGAGTTGAGCTATCTCTTTCCCGAAGACATCAATGGATTTCTGAAGTTGGTGGATTTTGACCGGGATGGGAAAAAAGATCTCTTCACCTCCACTTCCCTGGGGATTAAAGCCTACCGGAATACTTCCATCGGAAATCAGGTCACCTGGCTTGTCGCTCAAAATTTCCTCCGGCTTGATGGATCCTCCAATATTCAGGCTAATAATCTGGACACTCCGATGATTCAGGATTTGGATAAAGACGGCGATTTGGATTTGGTGATTTTCAATTTTGCCTCCGGTGACTTTCTGGAATTCTACAAAAATACATCTGTCGAGCGCAAAGGCTTTCCGGATGTGGATGGATTTGCTTTCCCTGCTCCTTTCTGGGGAAATTTTGTTTTCTGTGGCTGTGAAGATTTTTCCTTTGGAATTACCTGCCAGGGACTTACTATAAAGCCGAACCTGCGAATCAATGAAAATGCCCAACTCCAACATGCCGGAGGACATACGATTTTGTATCGGGATTTTAACGACGACGGAAAAAGCGATCTGGTTTTGGGTCGTGATGAATGCAGCATTCTCTATTATTTGCCCAATACCGGAACTGAAATAAGTCCACTTTTTGTCGAGTCCTTCACAGAAATCCCAGGATATGGAGCTTTGCCGGAGTTTCC
>VFKK01000272.1 GCA_009885605.1 Cyclobacteriaceae bacterium
AAAAAATTCGGAAGAAGGAATGGCTTCTAGTATTTGACCAAATAGCAATTCATTTTCCGATGATATTTTTGTTTTCAGGTTTTCAAGGTGAATGACCTCATTCGGATTTATTCCCACATTATTCAATCCCTTGTTTAAATGATCACGCATGACCTGCAAATCGTGCCATTCGCCGAGCAGGTGCGGAAGAGCACTTTTTTTAGAAATTTTATTGTCGTCCCCTTTCAAAGCCAAACTTCCTCTATTGTAATTAATAGTTTTGAGGCGCTTTCGAAGTTCATGAAGTTGCTCCTTTTGAAGAGGGTTTTGTTGAATTAGATTTTTGATTTCATCGATCTCATCATCCAGATAACCTGCTGCTTTTTTAGATTTTATTTTGGAAAGGAATGAACCTGTTTCATTAAATCTATTTCGCAGACGATTGATCATTTTAGTGTCAATCATCGATAAAAAGGTTCGTCTCTCTTTAAGTCGGGTTTTTCTCAAAATGGCTTTGTATTCCGGGATTGAATTGTCAGGAAAATACTTTTTGAGCATTGCCTCTTGAATTTGGAGCTCTCTGACTTTTCCGGCTTGATTGAAAACTTGTTTGAAAGGATTAAAAATTTTCTTTTTCCTGAAATCCTTTGCACAGTAGTTGACCAAATCAAGGAATGCATTCAGCTTCTTAAGTTCGATTCGGAGCTTATGAAAAGTGCCGGGCGTAAAGTTACGCTTTGGCTTACCCAATAGAAAATCGATGGTTACTTTTCGACTTTTCAGATATTTTTTCAGGGATTTCATTGGCTTAAAATGAATTCAATTGGTGCTGGGGCAAGTGAAAATCCTTCTTGTCACACTAGAAAAAAATCTTATTCTTTAAGGAAGTTGGACCGTCGTGAAAAGAACATTCCTTTTACGGCTGATCGTGATCATTTCCCCTTTTCTACCTTGATCGCTATTTTAATAATCTCTTTTGCAATGTCCTCTGGCGAAAGAATAAAATCGATACACCCACTTTCAATTGCGCTGATCGGCATGTCGGGCTGCTTGGCAGTTTCAGGTTTTTGGGCAATAGTGATCCCGCATACTTCTTTGATTCCGCAGAGGGCATCTGCACCATCTCCATCAAAACCTGAAACAATGACTGCTATTAATTTTCCATCCCAATTCTTAGTGAGGGATTTCAAAAAAACCGTGATCACATCGGGCCAACCATAAGGTTTGGAGATCGGCATCAGTCGAAACTCATCATTCACAACATGCAAATCTCGTTTTTCAGGAATAATAAAAACATGGTTAGGTTTGATGTCCAGTCTTTCTGTGATGAGTTCAACGGGCATCTTCGTGTAGTTGGGGAGGATCTCATGCAGCATGGTTGCTACTGTTCTGAGGTGATTTACAATCACAATTGCCACCCCCATATCGGCCGGCATATTTTTCAATAATCGGATATAAGCATCGAGCCCTCCTGCAGATCCCCCTACACAGACTACAGGAAAGTCTTTTTTCATAATTTCAGATTTCTCAGGTTTTTCAGCTTTCATAAAAAAAATCAATTCAGAAATGGTTAATGCCAACTAAACCAAATGAGTTGACCACTTTTTGAATATACGAGATTATCGGGATAGCGACCGGAATTGTATTTCCATTCTCAGTTGCGCTGTTTGATTATATATGTTGTAGCAAGCGCCAATCGTCCGCCAAAATAGGCCATTGGAATATAAGCACCCGCCAGATCTAAAACAGAAAACCACAGGGGAGAGGGAAGAGACGTTACCATGTAGATTCCTCCTGCCAGGAAAAAGAATCCAATTACAAAAGCAAGTTTGAGTTGATAGTTTGCCGCGATCATAGCCGTCAGAAATGCACCTGAAAAACTCCCAATTGCGTGGGCTAAAAATGGGAAAATAAAATGTTTGGGTTCAAATAATTGCATCGATGCGATCAATCCTTCCATGGTAGTATTATCAGAACCTTCGGGTGGAGGGATGATGGAACCACTTAGCGTAATGATTCCCCCATTCAAGAAGCTTCCCACAACCAGACCCAAAATGACTGCTAAAAGATTTCTTAGGATTGGATGCATGGGGGAAAGGATTGAAATTTGAGTTGAAAGACTGATTAATTCTTAATCCTCAAGTTACTTCTAGTGAGGAAAAGTATGTCAATAACCCCTTTATTTTTCGATTTCGAAATACTTTTTCTGCGAACCTGAATGTTGACGATCGAAATTTTTGATGAAAAATAGAAGAATTAGCGGTTTTACTGAACGTAAATTGAAATGTTTCGGATTAGGGAATGGCAGTGGGAATTTACGGGTTTAAAATCAACCAGGCCGCTCTGTTTCTTTTACTCTTAAACGCGGGGTATTTGAAGTAAAGAACCTGCCATTCCCATTTTTGGCTGCGTGCTGGGGCAGGGTTACTTTTTTGCATTCAGAATGTGACAAGGGAAAAATTTGCGATTCAGAATTGAATTACCTTAAGCTTCAACTCTCTAGTGGGATAAATATTTTTCAAATTTCAATTCTATAAAGTCTCCAGCCTTTGAGACCCTTTCTAAACCAATAACTTTCAACTTTGTCCGAGTTTTGGACATGCTCTTCGTAATAGAATGTTCCTTGGGTATTATTGTATTTTCTTGAAAAATCTATGTATTCCAATAGGGATGTATTGTTGCCGGGGAGGAATAATGAAGTACTAAATGTTTTGATATAAAGTGGATTTCCGTTTTCAAATGCTTCCTCAATCCAAAGTCTTCCATTTTTGTCGGACCATTGAAATGTGCCCGTCAAGGGAATAGGATTGCCTTTGGTCGGTAGCTGTCTATCAAATGCCAATTTATATTTCTTCCAATTGTGTTTGACAAAAGCAAAGACCAGTTCACCTTCGTCCCACAATTCAAATCCATAAAAATAAGCGTCTTTGACCTTAGTAACCGGGTCAGCTTTTTCGTTAAGGAACACCTTCCAAACTCCTGTCTTTTTACCTTTGGAATTCAGGCTATTAAGGGTGTCGGTTTGTCCGAAAACAGCTGGTCCGATGAGCATAAGAATTAGTAAGTAACAGAAAACTTTTTCCGTCATGGGATTCATTGACAGTATTGTGACATAGATGCTGGATGTATTTCAGACAAATTCCCCCAAACAGGATGATTTTTTGGGTTTTACTTGCGCTGTTAAATCCTGGTTTTCACCAGTTCGCCCATCACCCGGTTGGTTCTGGCACCGGAGATTCCTGTAGAGGGGCAGGTGTCGGTGCCGAGGAGATCTCCGACGATGGATTTGATTAAGGGTTGTTGGATATGGTGGGGAAGTTTCAAATGGAAATGCTCGGCTTTTTCGTAGTCAAGAGAAAGGGTGAATTCTCCTTTTCCGAAGGTAGCAAAGCGAATCTGTCCGATGCTGCCATCGATCACGATCTCGTCGATTTCAGCAGATTTGGAAGCCGCAAAGCACCAATTGCCTGAGCCGATAACTCCGCTCTCGAAGACGAAACTCCCCACTACGATGTCCTCGGCATCGTATTCATTCGCCTGATTGCCTGAAAATCCATTGGAAAGGGTGATTTTTCCAAAAAAGAAATCCAGGAGATCAAGTTGGTGTGAAGCCAGGTCAAAGAAATATCCTCCGCCTGCGATCTTGGGATCGATTCGCCAGTTGTTTTCCAGATGGACGACTACATCTGGTTTAATTACCTGCTTTAGGTTGATATGTACGGTGCGAACTTCCCCGATCGCACCCTCGTCAAGCAGTTGTTTTATTTTCAGAAAATGCGGAAGGGCCCTTCGGTAATAGGCTACATAAAGGGGTACTCCGGCTTTCTCACAGATGCCAATCATCTCCAGACACTCGGCATACGTGCGTGCCATGGGTTTTTCCACATAGACAGGTTTCCCAACTGATGCCGCAAGACGGGTGAGTTCCAGGTGGGAGTTGGGTGGAGTAGCGATGTAAATGGCATTGACTTCAGGATCGTTGACAAGGTCATGGGCGGAAGTGTACCATTTGGAAACTCCGTGTCGGGTGGCATAGTCTTTCACTTTTTTCTCATCCCGACGCATCACTGCCACCAGTTTGCTGTGAGGAATATGATTCATAGCGGGAGCAGATTTGACTTCGCAGACGTTTCCTACACCTAACACACCCCAGCGGACTTCCGAATCAGAAATTTTCTTCATAGTTAAAAGTAGGGAGGAATTTGCAGGAAAGGAAGTAGGGATAAGAGATAAGTGATAGGAGATAAAGAGATAAGAGATAAAGAGTCCCGATAGCGGGAGAAGATAATGGATTGGTGTTTTTGCGAAATCCTTTAATAATAGAGCGGGGGGGTAGAAAAAAAAGCCCCGAATTCATCCGGGGCTGTGTTAAGATCTTTTGATTTTATTGTGCAGGAGCGGGTCTTGGCTTCATTTTCAAACTGTCTGCCGGATAAGTTGCGGCAAGCATCGCCATTTGGTCCTTGGCCCAATCGACGATCATTTTGCGATCTTCGTCGGTTAGTTTGGCTTCGGGGTGAAGTCCCAGATAAGTATAAGAGGGAAGTGGCATTTCCTTTTCTTCGACCATTTCCACCACTTCCTCTAACTTGTGGTTCTGTACTGCTATTGGCAGTTTGGTGAAGGAGGAGAAATTCAGATCCTTTTTCCCGTCCTCGATATGATGGTTCAGCCAATATCCAACCGGCTCAATATTGGAGTACCAAGGATAGGTACTTTGGTTGGTATGGCAATTATTACAAGCACCCTTGAGCAGGGTTTGCATATTGTCCGCGACGTTATAGCTTTTGGAAATGTCAAATTCCATGTCATTGCTGAGGTTCTTTTCATAGGGAATGAACTGAATGGCGACTAGAATTATCAGGATGACAATTGAGATTTTTTTGATCATGGCTTGATTTATTTGCAGATTAGATTTGAAATTGAACGTTTGGTTTAACCCACCTTCGCTACCATTATTTATTGAAGTTCAGGTTTATTTCCAAATTTTCGTTCTACTCAATCTTAAGTTTGCCTTAAATCTTTCTCATTTTGATCGAAATCTTAAACTGTCTATTACCACGCAGAGACCTGCCTGAAAAACGATCAATCCGAATGTTCCATACCAAAACCAATCATCTCCTGCAAACCTGCTGAATCCGGCATCAATGGTCATACAAAGTCCGGAACCTGTAAGCAACAGACCTGAAACAGATTGAATTAGCCAACGAGATTTGTTTTCCATGATGCTGGTATTTTTTGTGTCGAGAATATCCTCCCCCCATATTAGCTTGCTTTCCAGGGAATAATTCTATCAGGAGAGAACAAAAAAAGACCGTGAGTGTTTCTTCCCACGGCTTTAAAATTATGATTTGCAACCTGCAAATTGATTACTTCGACTGTCTGGTGATTTATACCGCAAATCCTTCTCTGTAAGTTCTTCCAACGAACTGGTTGGCTTCTTCCAAGTTGGTGATTCGCATGTTTTCTCCATCCCAAAGGAGTTTCTTTCTACCGAAGAATTCCATTTGTCCTTTGCCGTTGTCTCTTCTGAGCATGTAACTGCGAATGGCTAGATTTCCCATCAATACAGTTTCAGTCATCGGACCTGCGTAGTCGAAAGATGAAGTCAGGCCTTTGTGCTCGGAACTTCCGAAACCAGCTTTGCAGGCATCGACCCACTTGCGCTGATGTCCGTATTCAGGCTCAGTTCCTTCGATCCGGTCCGGACCAAATTCCTGTGTGCCATCGTTCAGATATAACTTTGGCATCAGAGGAGAACTGTCGTTGATGTTGTGAGAGATAATTCCTTTTTCTCCGATCAGCAATACGCCGTTTGCAGAGTTTGCACCTCCGATGTCATTATTTGCAGGGATGATATCCGGATGTGATGGACGCAAACCTCCGTCACTCCAGGTCATTTCCAAAGGCACTGGATTTTTCGCAGTGGGTGCATAATGCAGCGTGATGAAGGAAGAAGCCGGACAGCCTTCAGGATTGTAATCTGCAGTCCACATTCCTGAGTAAACTGATCCGACAGAACACTCGGCATCTGTTGGATAATGAAGTCCCAACGTACGGAAAGGAATATCCATCAAATGGCATCCAACGTCACCCAAAGCGCCTGTTCCATAATCCCACCAACCTCTCCAGCTGAATGGATGCATATTTGGAGTGTAAGGTTTGAAGGCTGCCGGGCCCAGCCATAAGTTCCAGTCCAGGGCCTCCGGTTTTTTACTTTCGTCAGGAGCAGGCAATGGACCTCCCTGAGGCCAAACCGGACGGTTTGTCCAGACCTGAACTTTGGATACTTTACCGATTTTTCCGGCATCAATCCAGCCTTTCACCATGTCCAAAAGAGGGTTTGAGGCTCCCTGGTTTCCCATCTGAGTTACTACTTTCTGAGACCTTGCCATTTCGGTCAGCATTCTTGCCTCGCGAATGTTATGCGTCATCGGCTTTTGTACATAGACATGCTTGCCTCTTTCCATTGCAAATTTTGCAGCGGGTCCGTGCACGTGATCCGGAGTAGAGATTGTCACCGCATCGATGTCTTTTTCTTTTTCAAGCATTTCACGGTAGTCAGCATACAGCTTTGCATTGGGGAAACTTTTCACCGAATCTTTTGCCGAGCCTGAAAAGTCTACATCGCAAAGTGCCACTACACGCTCACGTCCATTGACCGAGGCGTTCAAAATGTCGCTTTTGCCCTTTCCACCAGCTCCGATTGCTGCCAAATTCAACTGGTCAGAAGGAGAAGTGAAACCTACACCTCCAAGTACATGTCGGGGAACGATGAAAAAAGACGAAGCAATCGCTGTGTTTTTGATAAAGTCCCGGCGCGATTGGTCCGAAGCTATCTTTTTGGGTTGTTTCATGGGATTTGTTAATTGGATTGGTTAATAGGGATGTGTAAAATAAGGATTAATCTCTTTTTAGGGAATTAAAAATTTAAAAAAAGGAAGGCTTATAGATGAATGGTGAAGAATTGGGGAGTTAAGGTCCAAAACTGGTTGAATTCAACCGAAAAGAGGTGTGAAAAAAAGGGGGGCGAAATCGATCCCGAAAATAATGCTTGAATTTTTTCGTCGCAGGATGGTTAAATACTTCTTAAAAAATTACTTTCGGTAATAATCAAGAAATGTGAATTTTGAAAGACCCTGTTCAAACCTTGTAAAATGAAAATCGGAGTAATTAAAGAAACCAAAGAATTCGAGAGGAGAGTTGCCCTGACCCCTGATGTGGTCAAGCAGTTGCTCAAAAAGGAATACGCTGTCCTGATTGAAAAAGGCGCAGGCGAATCTTCCTATTTCTCGGATAAGGATTATACAGATGCCGGCGCAAGTATTTTGTCGCAAGAGGAAGTATACTCGGGGGCAGATTTGCTGCTCAAAGTGAATGCTTTTACTACCGCAGAAATCGCAAAGATGAAGACCGGTTCGGCTTGTATATCCTACATGTATGCCTACAATCAGCCGGAAATGGTGGAGGCAATGATTGAGAAGAAGATTTCTTCTTTCTCCATGGATGCGGTACCAAGAATCTCAAGAGCACAGAAAATGGACGCCTTGAGTTCGCAAGCCAATCTCGCAGGTTATAAATCTGTGATCTTGTCTTCCAATTACCTCGGCAAGATCTTCCCACTGATGATGACCGCTTCTGGTACGATCACTCCTGCAAGGGTTTTGATTTTCGGAGCAGGCGTAGCAGGACTTCAGGCGATAGCTACTGCTAAGCGATTGGGGGCAATTGTAGAAGTGAGTGACGTGAGACCGGAAACCAAAGAGCAGGTTGAATCCCTTGGAGGAAGATTCCTGACAGTGGAAGGAGTTGAAGCGGTCAAAGTTGAGGGAGGATATGCGAGTGAAGTCTCTGCAGAGTTTTTGCAAAAGCAGAAGCAACTCGTTCAGGATAAAATCAAAGAAGCAGATATCGTGATCACCACTGCTTTGGTTATGGGGAAAAAGTCTCCGATTCTCGTCACCGAGGAAATGGTCAAATCCATGAAAATGGGCTCAGTTATTCTCGATATGGCTGTGGAAACCGGTGGTAATTGCGAAATCTCCGAAATCAACAAAACTGTGGTTAAGCATGGGGTGACCATCATCGGAGAGTCAAACCTTCCTTCGTTGCTTCCTACCAATGCCAGCCAACTCTACGCTACCAATATCAGCACCTTGCTTTTGCATCTTTCCACCAAAGAGGGACTCAAACTCGACAGGGAAGAAGAAATAATCAAAGGTGTTTTGATCACTCACGAGGGTGAGCTAGTCCATGCATTTACAAAAAGTATCCTTCATAAATAAGCCTGAAAAACCTTATAAAATGTCTATAGAATCACTCATCATATTGATTTATATTCTTGTCCTGGCGAGTTATCTGGGATTTGAATTGATCGCCAAAGTGCCCCCAACACTTCACACTCCCCTGATGTCCGGCTCCAATGCCATTTCAGGAATCACCATTGTAGGAGCTTTGCTTGCCTGCAATGAACTTGGGTATACTTCACTTAGCAAATGGCTCGGAATGGCTGCACTGGTACTTGCCACAGTAAATGTGGTTGGAGGATATGCTGTCACAGATCGGATGCTTAAAATGTTTAAGAAGAAATGACAATAGCTATACAACTCGCCTATTTGATTGCCTCGATTTTATTTATTCTGGGGATCAAATACATGAACAAAACCAAGGATGCTCGACGCGGAAACATACTTTCCGCAGTTGGAATGATGATAGCAATTCTGGCTACTTTGGTACAAATTGAGAGTGTTACCTTTGTGGAAATAATCGTCTGCATCCTCTTGGGAAGTGCTATTGGTCTTTATTATGCCTACAAGGTGGAGATGACCAAAATCCCGGAAATGGTTGCTTTATTCAACGGTTTTGGAGGTTTGGCTTCTTTTTCTGTTGCTCTTTCGGAATATTTCCTGAAATCAGGAATTGATTTACCAGAGATTGATGGCATCGCATCTACCAGTATCATACTGAGTGTGCTGATTGGTGGAGTTACTTTCACAGGTTCCATGATTGCATTCCTCAAACTCAATGGCTCGATTTCGGGTTCCCCGATTACTTTTAAGGGTCAGCATCCGCTGAATTTACTCCTGTTGATTGCGTTTATGGTGGCGTCTGTTTTTGCGTACATGAACCAATCCGATCCGACTTTCATGATTATTCTAATGGTGATATCATTGCTGTTGGGTATTCTGACTGTAATTCCAATTGGCGGAGCAGATATGCCGGTGGTTATTTCCCTGCTGAACTCTTACTCGGGTATGGCAGCTTGTGCGACTGGTTTTATCCTTAATAATAATGTACTGATTGTAGCAGGTTCGCTTGTCGGAGCTTCGGGGATTATCCTTACTCAGATTATGTGTAAAGCGATGAATCGATCACTTACTAATGTGCTTTTGGGAGGGTTTGGTCAGGCAGTAACATCTGCTCAGCAAGACGGGCCAGAGATCGTGGTCAAAGAAGTGGGAGTGGAAGAAGCAGCTATGTTGTTTGACTCTGCCTCTTCTGTAATTGTTGTTCCGGGATATGGAATGGCAGTGGCCCAGGCTCAACATGTAATCCGTGAACTTATGGAACAATGTGAAAAGCGAAACATCGATTTCAAATTTGCGATTCACCCGGTTGCAGGCCGAATGCCCGGACACATGAACGTGCTTTTGGCGGAAGCGAATATTTCCTACGATAAACTGATTGAAATGGACTCCATCAACGATGAGTTTCCAAATACAGATCTGGTTTTCATTGTTGGAGCAAATGATGTGGTGAATCCGGCTGCACGTACGAATCCTCAAAGCCCGATTTTCGGAATGCCGATCCTGAATGCTGATAAAGCCCGAACTGTGATCGTTAGCAAGCGAAGCATGGGGAAAGGATATGCCGGAGTGGAAAACGAGCTTTTCGGCTATCCAAACTGTCTGATGCTATTCGGCGATGCCAAGCAGACCATCACCAAAGTGGTGAGCGAAATGAAAGACATGAGCTAATTCTAATTTGTAAGAGTTCAATTCTACCTCAAAACCCTCGTTCAGTAAATCCTGGTCGAGGGTTTTTTTGCGGATTAATTCTAACACCAATTTTTTCGCTGACACCAAAATTTATATGTCAATAGGAGTTTTAACGTGGGTTCCAGGATTTGTATTTAGGTAAATTTTACCAGAAGTTGAATGAAATGACGACTTATCGGAATTGAAATAATCAGAAATTGGTTGATTGTAAAATCTCACTTTGCAATCAAAAATATCCGACCTCGAACCTATGGAAATTGGAATTGATAGTTTTGCCGCAGCAGCCCCGGCGGCCAGCGAAAGCCAGTCAGAAAACAGAAGACAATCCTTGAATGAATTGCTCGATCGAATTGAGTATGCTGACAAAATGGGTCTTGATGTGTTCGGAATTGGGGAGCATCATCGCAAGGAATTTTTAGATTCAGCGACAGCTATTATTCTTGCTGCAGCGGCATCCCGGACAAATCGGATCAAGCTGACAAGCGCAGTTGCAGTACTCAGTGCTGCCGATCCGGTACGAGTTTTTCAGGAATATGCCACGCTGGATCTGATCTCGAATGGCCGGGCTGAGATGGTGGTTGGCAGAGGATCTTTTACGGAGGCTTTCCCCTTGTTTGGTTTGAATCTGAAGGATTACGACAAGCTTTTTTCTGAGAAACTCGGCCTTTTATTAGCGATCCGGGATCAGGAGACCGTGACTTGGTCGGGCCAGTTTCGGCCTTCGCTCCATAATCAACCCATCTATCCAAGACCGCTTCAGGATTTCTTGCCGATTTGGCTGGGAGTAGGAGGGACGCCTGCCTCATTTGTTCGTGCCGGAATGCTTGGTTTGCCATTGATGGTTGCGGTGATCGGTGGGGAGACTCATCGATTCCGGCCTTTGATCGACTTATATCGGGAAGCGGGAGAGAAAGCAGGACATGCGCCTGAAAAACTGAAAGTTGGCTTACATTCTTTGGGATACGTGGCTGAAACTTCTGAAAATGCTGTAAATGAATATTATCCGGGCTATGCGGAAACTTTCACCCGAATCGGAAGAGAAAGAGGTTGGCCACCTGTGACAAGAAATCATTTCAACGCACAAACAGGGCCTTATGGAGCATTGATAGTCGGAAATCCGGAAGAAGTGGCGGAGAAGATTCTGCGTCACAGTGAGTCTTTGGGGGGAATTTCCAGAATTACTTTCCAAATGGATAATGCCGGACTTTCACACGAGCAGTTAAAAAATTCAATTGAACTGATTGGAACAAAAGTAGCTCCTCTGGTGAGAGAAGCTGTAAATTCAAAATAAGCATTCTGGACTCCATTACTCAGAACAAGTTCGTTTCTGCATCTCAGCGAAATTGATCTGATGTCCTAAAGGGGAAATAACCTTCGAGTCTGGCTTGAAGGTATTTTTTTGCCTTGGAGAGAAATGATTTCAATCATTAAACGGCCAACAGTTTTGGACTATATTTAGCTTCCTGATTATCCAAAAAGGAAAGGCAAATCGTTTTTTCGATCCGTGTATTTGAGATCAAAAATCCTCTTTGTGAAATTTTTAACTCAATAAACTCAACATCATGCTTAAAAGAACCTCAATCCTTTTCCTCCTGTGGATCTGTGTTTCACCTCCTCTGATCGGCCAAAACCTCAAATCTCCGGATGGAAATCTAGAAATGAACTTCTTGCTTGGAGATAAAGGGACACCGATTTATCGGCTTTTTTACAAAGGAAAAGAGGTAATCAAAGACAGCAAGTTGGGGATGGATTTGAAAAACGACGAAGTTGATCTGATGACAGATTTCAAAATTGATGAGATCGAAAATTCCTCATTTGACGAAACCTGGGAGCCTGTTTGGGGTGAGGAAAGCCAAATCAGAAATCAGTATAACGAGATGGAAGTGAATTTAAGCCAAGCTGTAACAGGTAGAAAGCTGGTGCTTCGATTTCGATTGTTTGACGATGGACTGGGCTTTCGATATGAGTTTCCAATCCAGCAAAACTTGGGGCATTTTGTCATAAAAGAAGAAAAAAGCCAGTTTGCGATGGCTGGCGATCATACTGCTTTTTGGATTCCGGGCGATTACGATACGCAGGAATACGACTACACCGAATCGAAGCTTTCCGAAATTAGAAGCCTGATTGCGGGAGCAGTTACAGCCAATGTTTCGCAGACTTCATTTTCCCCCACTGCAGTGCAGACGTCCCTGATGCTGAAGACAGCAGAAGGCCTTTTCATCAATTTGCATGAAGCAGCTTTGATTGATTATTCAGTGATGCATCTCAACCTGGATGATAAAAACATGGTGTTTGAGTCCTGGCTGACTCCAGATGTGAATGGGGACAAGGCCTACATGATCACTCCAAGTCAGACGCCGTGGAGAACAATCTTGGTCAGCGATGATGCAAGAGAAATCCTCGCTTCCAGGATGACTTACAATCTGAACGAACCATCCAAAATCAAAGACCCGAACTGGATCAAGCCTATGAAATACGTGGGTGTTTGGTGGGAAATGATTACCAATAAAAGTACATGGGCCTACACGGATGAGTTCAAATCTGTGAAGCTCGGAGAGACGGATTATACAAAAGCGAAACCGAACGGTAAGCATGGCGCCAGTACTGCCAACGTCAAAAAATACATTGATTTTGCTGCAAAGCATGGATTTGACGGAGTTTTGGTGGAAGGTTGGAATGTGGGTTGGGAAGATTGGTTCGGCAATTCAAAGGATTATGTGTTTGATTTTGTAACCCCATATCCGGATTTTGATTTGCTGGCGGTCCGCAATTATGCCATAAGTCAGGGGGTGGAAATGATCATGCATCACGAGACTTCTTCCTCGGTTCGCAATTACGAGCGACACATGGACGAGGCATACCAATTCATGAATGACAATGGATACAATGCTGTGAAGAGCGGCTATGTAGGCGATATTCTTCCTCGCGGAGAAAATCACTACAGCCAATGGCTCGTCAATCATTACCAATATGCTTTGGAAAAAGCAGCTGATTACAAAATCATGGTGAACGCTCATGAGGCCGTTCGGCCAACCGGAATCGGAAGAACCTGGCCAAATCTGATCGGAAATGAATCAGCTCGCGGCACAGAATACCAGGCTTTTGGAGGTTCCAAACCCAATCACGTCACCGTGCTTCCTTTCACCAGATTGATTGGTGGACCCATGGATTACACGCCGGGGATTTTTGAAATGGATGTGTTCAATGGTTCCCATGTCAACAGCACGCTGGCCAATCAGCTTGGGTTGTATGTCACAATGTACAGTCCGTTGCAAATGGCGGCAGATTTTCCTGAGAATTACGATCGCTTCCCTGATGCTTTCCAGTTTATCAAAGACGTGGCGTTGGATTGGGATGAAAGCCGCTATTTGGAAGCCGAACCTGGCGATTACGTGACGGTGGCAAGAAAAGCCAAAGGCACGAACAATTGGTTTGTGGGAAATGTGAATGGGGAAACTGTGAGAGACTCCAAATTCACGTTCGACTTTCTGGACGAAGGAAAAACGTACATCGCTACCATCTATGCGGATGCAAAAGACGCTCACTTCAAAACCAATCCACAAGCCTATGAGATCAGAAAAGTGCTGGTAAATAAGGAGTCAAAACTTTCCCAATTCAGCGCTCCGGGTGGAGGCTTTGCAATCAGCGTGAAAGAGGCGAAAAAGGAGGAGGCAAAAGGATTGAAGAAATTGAAATGAAGATTGATGGAAGACCGATGACGGATGACCGAAGAAATCCAAAATCAAACGTTCTTCTGAGTTTTCACTTTTTTAAATTAGCTAGTTGCAAGATTCGGGATATCATTCTAAAAGAATTTGATTTCAAAACAGAAAAGCCGTTTTCAGAATCTCTGAAAACGGCTTTTGTTCTCCTAGGAAAGTAGGATCTCAGCAGGGATTTTCAACTCTTTATGGAATAGCTTGGCCAATTCAAGTGTTAAAGGTTTTCTGCGATTGAGGATGGAAGAGACGTATCCCTTGCTTCCCACTTTTCCTACCAAATCTTTATTTTTCAAACCCATTTCAGTCATTTTCAATTTTATCGCTTCAATTGGATCAGGAAAAGGAATTGGATGATGTTCATCTTCGAATTGCTTGATAAGCAAAAGAGCAACTTCTAATTTTTTGCCATCAGGAGTATCAGGAGCAATTTTTTTATCAAATTGCTCGTCCACCCAATCGAGATAGTGCTCGTACTGTTCTTCGGTTTTGATTACGCTTAATTCCATATCAATCATTTTTTAAATTGAATAGTAGAGACATCGATTTTATCATATTCAGAATGTGTTCCAAACCACTTGATTTGTACAGCCTTATATTCAAAAGCTATGCGTACCACAAGTCTAAATTTGTTACCCTTGATATTGAATACAACCCTGTCATCACCCACTATGCTTGCTTTTCCATAGACATCTTTGAGTTCGTTAAATGATTCAAAATCATGATCTATGAAATCATGATACCATTCAAAAAGAGCATTTTTAGCCACGGGATATTTTTCGGCATATTCTATCAAGGTCTTTCTGGCTATGATGTTAAACACTTATAAAATTAGAAAAGTTTTCTAATAGGAAACATTTTTTTTTAAAACCACTCTCACTTAAACTGCAACTCCACAAAATCCACGTAATGACTCCAGTCCTCCCAAGTCAGATTATGTTCCCCTTCCCGGATATGATATCCTGCGAAGGGTTGCAAAACAGGTCCTTTTAACGATTCAAAGGCTGTCGGGAAACTCACTGCTTTCCCAAAAATCTCAGAGAAAACCCGGCTTCCAAGTTGCATCGAAAGGTATTCACCTTTTGGATCTGCCCAGCGATCTTCCCGTGCACTGGAAAAGTAAATCGCCCTGGGCGCGATGAGTGAAACCATCATATGCTGATCAAGAGGAAGTAATTCTTCCTTCCCGTTGAAGGCCTTGAAATTATCATTAAACCAATGCGGAAAGCTGGTATTGATGACCTGGACGGTTTCTCCGAATTTCCTTTTGGACAAGGCGGCACCTCCGCATCCGGACTCATTTGGAATGGTAACTGCCCATCGGGTGTCATTTGCGGAAGCCCAGAGAGCGGCTTTTCCGGCCCTGGAATGACCCACCAATACGGCTCTTTTTTCATCGATTGAAGATTCATGGACGAAATAATCCATCGCCCGCATCGCTCCCCAGCCCCATGCTCCCAAAGTTCGCATACCGTCCGCCTGCGCAAGATGTTCAGGATAAAGGTTTCCGATCACTCCCTCAGAAAATCTGATTTTGTCATCAGGAGAGACAGTTTCCCCATGAAAGGATGCCGTGGCATATCCCCGGTCTATCAGTTCGGAAACTGTCCAAAAATCATCTTCAACCAGTTTTTCGCTTGGATCTTTTGGTTTGTAATCAATCAGCATAAAAACCGGAAAAGGTCCCTTTCCTGATTTGGGAAGGAAGACATTCAGCCTCATGGTGTGGGTGTTTCCATTTCTGGAAACAGTAATGTCGACTTCCTTCAGAATAGCTTTATCGGGATAAGGATTCTGGCTTTCGGTCACCTCTTTGAATGTGATGGCATCAAAATCAGTCGGGATTTTTCCATAGACATTTTCTTTGAAAAGCTGTAGAATCTCGGGTCTGCGGATAGATTCCCAATCCTGAATCGTTTGAATCGATTTCCCTTTGAAACTCACGAAAGGATCTGGAAGAATTAAGTCAGGAACTTTGCTTTCATCATAATTGGCGGTATTCTGGGCCATAATACTTGGAATAGAGATCAGGGAAAATAAAAGGGAAAATAGAAAAAGAGCCGGTCGATTCATTTTTTGTTAGAGTTAATTGGCTGCAGCAAGTTTTCTTTCTGGCACAAATGCCTCAAACGGGTAAGTTGTCGGCAATACTTCGATTCCGGTGGTCACTTTGAAAGGCAATTCTCCCGGGAAGGTAACTTCGATGAAATGACCTTTGTATCCCTTTTTCGGAGTGTCCATGGTAATGACATACTTTCCGTTAGCGGAAATTGGAAGATCCACAGATTTCCAATTAGGTCCGAAGACATCAATTCTGAAGTCCCTTGCTTCTTCATTATGAGCTGACCAATATTTGACAGAAGCTGGCTTTTGGGTGGAATCCAGATTCATCAAGATTTGATCTCCTTCAATTTTCCAGTCGTATTTCGGACGGGCTGTGTTGTTGAGAACAGATGCATAGAAAGAAATCAGATTTGGCACAGCATCAGAATCTCCGACATCATGACCAAAGTTGGGAACGTATTGAACGTGCTTTTCCCCGATCAAATCATTCCAGTAAAATTCCCAACTGTCCGGCTGAAAGAATTCATCTCCGGCCGCGCTGATGAGAAGCTTCGGCATGTCGTACTTCTCAATGTAAGAGTACGGCTCCACGATCTCCAGCAATCTGTCAAATTCTTCCGTTCCCATCCATTCAAAAATCTCTTCCCTCACATAATCATCCACTGCGGGCGCCCAAAATCCGTAATTTTTAAAATGATGGATAAAGGATGGTTCCAGATTGAGCATGTCAATTACAACCGGAATGATCGCAACAACCCGATCGTCAACAGCTGCAGTGGTCCAGGTAGTCCAGCCTCTCTTTGAAGCGCCACCTACCACATACTTGTCCAGGGTTTTATTGTAATTGGTTTTCACTACTTCCGAAACTGCATCCATTGCAAGTTTCACTGCTTTGGTCATCGGAAGCCTTGCCAGCCAGATCGCATCTTCATCTTTAGCTCCGCCTTCCAGAAATTTTCTCCAGCCGTAAGTGATGATCGCATCTTCATATCGCTCCCCCAAAGTGTCATTGGCGAAAATCAATGGCTGGAAAGGTACATTGTGAATTTGGGCTACAATGGAATTGGTATTGGTTGCTGCTGCCAAAATCAGTGCGTCCGGCTCTTCCGGCATCTTGCTATTGGTGCTTCCTCCACCGATCCACATCATGCCGGTTTCGAATGGAGTGTCCTTTGGCACCACGACAGAAACCCAATGCCACCATTCGGTCTCATTCACAATCTCCTTTGTCAGCCAATGTTGAGAGTACATTTTCAGCACCAGAAAATCGAATTTTTCTCCCGGAACAGTATTGACAATTTCGTAGCGAAAGGTCGAGTCGGGTGCATGTACATAATCTGTCAGAATAGTCGCTGAGCGTGTGGTTTGTTCTTGGAGTCCTTCGGTTTTGGATTGATAGCAAGCCGAGAGTGAAAAGAGGAGGATTACTGACCAAAAAATCTGTCGTTTTGATTTGAAGTTCATAAGGGGGTTGGGTTAGGGTTAATTGATGTTTTCCGTTTTGGAAGTGGGCATTTTACCAGTAGTAGAATTTTTTTTTTGGAAATTGGCTGGAAGACAGATGACGGAAGACCGAAGAGATCATTAAGCTTCCCGGACAAACTATTTTAGCATCGGGAAGAGTCTCTTTATCTCCTCTTTGGAAGGTTGGGTACCGTATTCGCAAATTTCGAAAGCTTCGGCAAACTTAATTTGGGATGCTTTTTCTTTGCCATACCATTCTTCCAGAGCCTTCATGACAATGGGATTGGGAGCCATTGTCCTTTTGCTTTTGAGCCATGCTTTTCTTTCTTCTTTTCCCTCCGGGATTACGTCCGGATCATTTGCTATCCAGGGTAGCCATTCGTAAAACTGTGAAACATGGGCATCCAGGCCATCGATTTTTTTATCAATCACAGACGTGATGTCGATTGCAATATCCGGCTCAAATGGGTTGGGTTTCTGAAAATTATCCTGGTAGTACAGGAAGACAGGGTTCTTTCTCAAAGGCGGGGTGTCTGCGGCGATATTGGGAACTCCAACCATAAAAGCTGCATCCTGCACCAGAATTCCGGTATAGCGATGATCAGGATGGTAATCATTGGAGCGGTGCGAAATCACCACATCAGCGTCCCATTCCCTGATTTTCCGGATCACATCCAGGCGAATTTCAAGAGTCGGCAGAAGTTCGCCGTCATGATTATCCAGCACATCGTAAGAGATTCCCAGTCTTTTGGCGACTTCCTGAGTCTCGTCATACCTGCGTTTGGCGAGCATTCCTCCGCCTTCTTCCATATGACCGGCGTCGCCGTTGGTCACGGAGAGGAATTTCACCTGATGGCCCATTGCTGCAAATAATGCTGCTGTTCCGCCCGACTTTATGTCACAATCATCAGGATGAGCACCGATCATCATGATTTTTAAGGGTTTGATCTGGGAAAATGCAGGCTGAAAACTGAAAATAAACAGAAGGAGCAGGCTATAAAGGATTTTCATAAAGATTTGGTTGACAGGAATAAGCTAGTAAAAGGAAAGCTTTTAATCAACAAAACTTTTATCCGAGGTAAAACGAGGTTTAATCCAGTTTTCGAAAATTGGTAATCTTAATAATTACCTCGAAAAAATCGCATTTCAGTACTTCAAACACGGAATAAATGGACTTTCTGAAAGACCCTTTTTGGCTCAATAGAACCGCAATCCCAATGTGGATAACTTTGTGATTATCGTTTTTTAATCGTGGAAAAATTGTGGGGAAATAATACCATGATTTCTTGTAAATCAATAAGTTGAAATATACATTTGAATATATCAAGTGAGAGATAAAAGGCCGAAAGTAAGATTTCGGACAAAGGTTGAAAACTCGGGAGGAAGGAATAAAGGGGCTGAAGCTGATAAAGTTTAAAGTCTGAGACGGGCAACCGCAGAAGTTCTGAAATCATGATTCAAAATCGAAAGGTTGAGAGTTCAGAGTGTGAAAGCCTAAAGTTATGAACTCGGGCAACTGGGGGAAAAGTCATACTAACTGTAGCTTGGCGTGATTTGGGAATTACGGTTTTCAAATTATGAAGCGGGGAAAATTCGAAAGGATTCTTCCCCGCTTTTGTTTTGTATCAGGGTCAGTTTTTTTGTTAACTCTGGAGTAAAATTTTATTCGATTTTATCTAAAAAACGTTCGTTAAACTTTGGAAGAAAATTTTGATTCGATAGTTCAATCCAAAAAACACAACATTGAATTTTGAGCCCCGATTAAATATTTTTAGCTAGAGTCTTCATTTTAAAATATACCGAGTAATGTCAGCTAACCTGGATCAAATTATGAATCAGCTCGACTTGATCGAGCAAAAAATGCTTCAGGAAGAGTCAAAAAAGGCTGATTTGCTTCAACAGCTTCATTCCAATCATTTTCATTCAGCAAGGAATTTTATCCACTACCTGGTTCTCAGAAGTGAAGATATCAGAGGATTACAGGATTTGCTGCACATTAATGGTTTGTCCTCGTTGTCAAGTTCAGAAAGCCATATCCATCGTCAGCTTCAGGCAATCAGACAACTTTTGGGCTATGAATACAAACAGGAAGAATTGGATCCCTGTACCTATTCATTCAGTATGGATAGTTTGGAAGAAAAGAGTGATTTTTTATTCGGGGCGAAATCCGAACCTGATATTCCTTCCATCATGGTCACTTTTGATTCAGGTTTTGCGAGCAACTATGCTTTGATCAAAGGCTTGCTTCAAAATGGGATGAATGTGGCGAGGATCAATTGTGCCCACGATGATGAGGCCACCTGGTCCAAGATGATCAACAAACTTAAAAAGGCTTCCCGAAACTCAGGAATTGCCTGCAAGATTTACATGGATCTAGCGGGACCAAAAATAAGAACCAAAATTCTCGGCAAAGGAAAGGATAAAGGAAAAGTCAAAATAAAGGAAGGTCAGCTGATTTGGATAGCCGAGTCGATGTCTGGGTTTGAAAAAGATGAGGTTGTCATCAGTCCTAATGAGCTGGGGATTTTGCCCATGCTGAAAGTTGGTGAAAGGGTCTACATCGATGATGGCTTAATCCGGGCACTGGTTGAAAAAATCAAAAAAAATGGGGTAGGTATCAGGATTACCCGTGTCTCGACAAAAAGTGGCCGAATCAAATCTGAAAAAGGGATCAATTTCCCTGACTCTGAAATTGATATTCCTGCCCTCACATCCTATGATAGAAATTGTCTGCCTTTTGTTTGTGCAAATGCAGATCTGGTTGGTTTTTCCTTTGTGAGAAATCCCATGGATATGGAAGAATTGAGGTCTTTGCTTTATGAAATCTCAGAAGAGGCACCTGCAATAATTCTAAAAAT
>VFKK01000337.1 GCA_009885605.1 Cyclobacteriaceae bacterium
CTCTGAGTCAGTGTCTCCGCATTCAGAGACTGCATCTCAAAAGGCGTTCTTTGGTCTATTGACAAATTCCCGTTGGGGGAATTTTTGGAGGAATTATTTCCCTGGGGATAAGATACTACATACGGCTGGTTGGATGAGTTGCCCCGATCCACAACCACTGCGTATTCCAATCGCCCGCTTTGTCCCAATGTTGTTTTAATCGCCAGCTTCAAAATCTGGACATAATTATCTTCCAACCACTCATAAAAAAATTGACTTGGAACCTGAATCGTGAGAATTGTACCTTCCAGTTTCACAGGATTGATCGGCCTAAACCAAGTAGAAAAGCTCTGCTCGTTAACGTGTGGTTCGATCACACGCAAACATTCATTCCAAACTGCATTAGCTTCTGAACTCATTAGAGAAGGTTTCTGAAAATATGACCTCGTAGGATTCTGAGGGGGTCAAATTTGAAGAAAATTAACTTAAATAAAAAATGATTTTTGGCTTGAAAAAATGATTTTTTGGACAGAAGACCAATCTTTTCAAAAGATTTTTCTTTTCCATAAAATATTCCAAAAAAGCTTAAAATCAACCTTTTGCTAATCTATTTCGCAGGCATAATAACTTTTCGTCACTTCACTCCCTGCATGACTATTTTCAAAATTAGGAACGAAAAACCTTTGAGTAATTCTGAGCCCACTTTCCCTTGATTTAATCTTCATTTGCCTATTTTTGAAATGAAGCAGGAAATTGACTTGGTTCAAATCCCCAAATATGACTGAAGAAGAATTTTATAATTTTCCCCAGGTATCTAAAGCTGACTGGATCGCGCAGGTCAAAAAAGATCTGAAGGGAAAAGATTTTGAAAGTACGCTGGTTTCGGATCTTTGGAATGAACTGAAAATTCAACCTTTTTATACTTCCGAAGACAGGACATCAATTCCATTTTCAAATCCATTTCATGCACCATCCCAAATTCCGGGAATGCCACCTCGAATTTGGAGCAATCTTGTTTCTATTCATGTGGAAGAAGAAAAAACTGCAAATCAGGAAATCCATCTTGCATTACAGAATGGCGCCGAGGGCTTGGTTCTTTTCCTGAAAGGAAATGAAGACCTGAGCGAGGTTCTGAAAGATGTCCTTCCTCAATATATTCAACTTTACTTTTCCCCAGCCGGAGAAAAATTTTTGGTTTTCAAAGCCATTTTTGATTGGGTTTTGTCTCAGAACATTGGATCAGATCAGCTGAATGGAGCAATTCTCTGGTCCCCGTTTGGCGATTTTTTATCTGGAGAAAAAGATACTGAATCTTATTTTTCAACAGCTTCTGAATTGATCCGAAACTGGAAAGCCTTTCCTAATTTCTTTCCGTTGAGCTTGGATTTTGGCAGGTATACTGAATCCGGAGGAACAGGAATTCAGGAACTCACGTACGGAATTGGAGAATTGATCGAAGTACTGGATCAACTGACCCAAAGAGGAATTCTGGCAGAGACCATCTTTGTAAATACTGCTTTCCTCGGCGCTGTGGGAGATTTACATTTCCCGGAAATTGCGAAGCTAAAAGCACTCCGATCCCTAATCGTTGATTTGGCTGCGAATTACGAAGTAACTCTCCCTCCGGAATCCATTCATTTGATAGCTGCTACAAGCACTTGGACCTACTCGATTCTGGACAAAAACACCAACCTGATCAGACAAACCTATCAGGCAATGGCCGGTATTTTGGGAGGTTGCAATTCGCTTTGGGTAAGAACCTTGGAAGGCGAATCTGCCTCTGTCCGGGAAAATAGAATCGCCCGGAATATCTCCACAATCCTTCGGGAGGAGGCTTACCTCGACAAAGTCATTGACCCGGCAGTGGGTTCGTTCTACTTGGATTCCTTGCAGAAAGAAATCACCGATTTGATCAAAGAAAAAGTGAGTCAATTGGAAACTGAAGGTGGCTGGCTTAAATCTTTTTCCGAAGAAAAAATCCAACAAGAAATCCGGCGAAACGGGTTGGCCATTCAAAGGGCCATTTTAGCAAACACCTTATCCAAAGTTGGAGTGAACAGATATACCGAAAATGGAAATTTAGAGAACAGTCCATTTTTCGCAGAGATCGAAGAAAAGGAACTTGAATTGAAGCCTTCGCGGGCAAGTTATTTGGTTGAACTGCAAACTTTGAAATCGCTATGAGACCAAACCTAAACCAGTGGAAGTCTGCAAAAGCAGGCCCTAAAAATCCTACAGAACCTGAAATCTGGGAGGCTCCCGAGCAAATCTCTGTTCCCTCAATATTTGACGAATCGGAAATAAATAAACTTCCGCACCTCGGGTTTGGGGCGGGTATAGCGCCGTTCCTTCGAGGCCCCTACAGCACGATGTATCAGATTCGTCCCTGGACGATTCGACAATATGCAGGATTCTCGACAGCCGAGGAATCCAATGCGTTCTATCGTAAAAATCTTGCCGGTGGGCAAAAGGGACTTTCAGTAGCTTTTGATCTCGCAACCCACAGGGGCTACGATTCTGACCATCCGCGGGTAGTGGGAGATGTGGGAAAAGCCGGTGTGGCGATTGACACTGTCGAGGATATGAAAATCCTGTTCGATCAGATTCCTCTGGAGGAAATGTCTGTTTCCATGACCATGAACGGGGCTGTGATTCCAGTTTTGGCTTTTTACATCGTCGCAGCAGAAGAGCAAGGCGTGAAGCCAGAACAACTGATCGGAACTATTCAGAATGATATCCTGAAGGAGTTTATGGTGCGAAACACCTACATATACCCTCCTCAACCATCGATGCGGATCATTGCTGATATCTTCGAATTCACTTCGCAGAAGATGCCGAAATTCAATTCTATCTCCATCTCCGGCTATCATATGCAGGAAGCTGGCGCAACGGCAGATTTGGAATTGGCCTATACCCTTGCAGATGGATTGGAGTATTTGAGAACTGGAAAGAAAGCCGGCCTGGATATCGATGATTTCGCTCCAAGACTTTCCTTCTTCTGGGGAATCGGGATGAATTACTTCATGGAGATCGCCAAATTGAGAGCGGGTCGTTTGCTTTGGGCAAAAATCGTCGGGCAATTCAATCCAAAGGATCCAAAATCACTTGCGTTAAGAACCCATTGTCAGACTTCCGGCTGGTCGCTTACCGAGCAGGATCCTTTCAACAATGTGACCCGAACAGCGGTGGAAGCTCTTGCAGCGGTGATGGGCCATACCCAATCGCTGCATACCAATTCGCTGGATGAAGCCATCGCTTTACCGACGGATTTCTCTGCAAGGATTGCCAGAAATACCCAGCTTGTTCTACAGGAAGAAACCGGCATTTGCAGCGTGGTTGATCCTTGGGGAGGTTCTTATTATGTGGAATACCTTACAGATCAGCTCGTGAAAAGAGCCTGGACTTTGATAGAGGAAGTTGAGAATCTCGGCGGCATGGCAAAAGCAATTGAAACAGGTCTGCCCAAACTTCGAATCGAAGAAGCTGCGGCAAAAAAACAAGCCAGAATTGATAGCGGACGTGACGTAATTGTGGGAGTAAATCGATATCAGATCGATGAAAAATCTGAAATTGAACTGCGGGAAGTAGACAATCAATCTGTCCGTGAGTCACAAATCCACCGGCTAAACCAAGTCAAAGCAGCAAGAAATCAAGAAGAAGTCACTCGAATTCTGACAGCGATCACAGAAGCTTCCAAAACCGAAAAAGGCAATTTGCTGGCACTGGCGATAGAAGCAGCGAGAAAAAGGGCTACTTTAGGAGAAATCTCATATGCGATGGAAGTGGCTTTTGGCAGACATAAAGCTCAGACAAGATCCATCTCGGGAGTATATGCAGCAGAAGTGAAAAATCAGGAATCCTTTCAAAAAGCCACAGTTCTCTCAGATCGGTTTGCCGAACTGGAAGGCCGTCGTCCCAGAATTATGGTAGCAAAAATGGGCCAGGACGGGCATGACCGCGGGGCGAAAGTCATTGCCACAGGATTTGCCGATTTAGGCTTTGACGTTGATATCGGACCACTTTTTCAAACACCACAGGAAGTCGCCGAGCAGGCAATTGAAAACGATGTGCATATCGTCGGAGCATCTTCTTTAGCTGGAGGACATAAGACTCTCGTCCCTCAATTGATTCAGGCATTGAAAAAACTAGGCAGGCCTGATGTCATGGTTGTGGCAGGCGGGGTGATTCCCCCTAAAGATTACGAATTCCTTTTTGATGCAGGAGTTGCAGAAATCTTTGGTCCGGGAACAGTCCTTTCTGAGGCTGCAATTAAGATATTGGGTAAGTTGATGAGAGATTGAAAATCCTCATTCCAAAAAATTAGTTTGCCTTTTGAAATCTAACTGTAGATAAATTTCGGTTTTCCATTTTCGCAGGAAACACGGGTTGGACGGGGGGCAAGCGCACAGTCAGAAACCGCTCCTGTTTTCCGGTTGTACTCTGCCTGAAGTGCGGTGAATTTATCCACGAGTTTTAAAAAATAATTCTGATCGATTTTTTTGGAATAAGCGATGTAGCCGATCGGTCCGCCACACGCTTTTGCACCAAAGGGGGTGAGCAACCATTCTTCAGAATTCGTGCAGATTTCAGATTCAGAAAGCGTTACCATTTCCTTGTAAACTTCCTGCATGTCTGCCGGATAGATAACGGGATTTTCAGTGTCAACAGATTCACATCCGAAGGATAAGAAAATCATAAAGAATACACTTAAGTATTTCATGGCTGTAATTTTTGAGAGTAGTATTATTTACACGAAGTTCATCCGAAAATGGTTTATCTCTCCTTGCAAAAAGGTGACACAACCAAGTTGACGGATTTTATGACGAGGCCTATTATTTTAAAAATCAGCCTGAAATCCGGATCACTCACGACACCAAAAACTGGTGGGCTCAGGCAGAAGGTATGAATGCGCTCCTTCATATGGATGAACTTTTTCCTGAAGATGAGCAGGATTATTATGGCAAGTTTCTGACACTTTGGAACTACACAGACACGTACCTGATCGATCACGAAAACGGGGACTGGTATTCAGGTGGACTGGACAAGCAACCTGAACTCAAAATCGCCAACAAGGGAAACATCTGGAAAGGAATATACCATCACTATCGCTCCTTGGATGGATGTATTCAGCGTTTAAAGGATTAACTAATCCTAAACATGAGAGCACTTACTATTTGTTAAATTCCTCCAAAAATTTCATTTGCTTCCAAAAAGGAATATTTCTGACATGGATATTGGTGCCCAACTCCAAGACCATTGGGTCTTTCGGATCAAAAACCGGCCATTCCACAGGCCGCCCTTTTCCGTTCGGATTTCCGGTTTTAATGAAGTTCACCCAATACTCAGACATGTTTTCTTCCAGCTCAAAGTCTACTCTTTCAAAAGGTCGATTCCACTTGTTGAGTGTATGAAAAGCATAGCTGAACTCAGCTGAATGAAATGCACCATAATTGGGTTCACCGGGTGGAACTCTGGTAAAATAGTAGACATAGACATCCTTCTCGCCCTTTTCGGTTTGCATTTTTGCCCAAGTATAATTTTGCAAACCGAAGTTTAATTCGGCGATGATGCCCTGGGTTTCTTTCAGTTCCACTTCATTTTCAGCAGGGAAAAGTTGAAGATATTCCCCTGCCATGCCTCCATATAGTTTCTTTGCATTTTCTTTGAAGTGGGCAGGAGTAACTTCCGGACCAAAGGACACATTGTCGTCTGCATTCCATCCAGTCAACAAGGGGACATCTGAATGAGCAGAATTCTCAAAGGTCTCTCTTACTCCCGGAATCACTTTACCGTCTATTACCGGACCAAATCGCCCCGGGATTTTAAGCAAACTATCAGCAGAGATGCTTCTCAAACCCTTCATGGATTGTACTCCGATTCCCATCATCAGCTCCTGGCCTCTTTCTTCGGCTCCTTTAATTCCCGATACTAAGCCTGTTCCTCGAAACATCCCACCACTTTGGGCAATCGCTTGATGAAAAAGTCCTTTTGCTTTAGGAGAAACCACAAGGGCATTGACTGCTAATGCTCCGGCAGATTGACCCGCTATGGTGATATTTTCAGGATCGCCTCCAAACGCAGAAATATTCTTTTTGACCCATTCCAAAGCAGCAATTTGATCCAAAATCCCATAGTTTCCGGAAGTTTGATCTGGATTTTCGGCAGTGAGTTCGGGATGCGCCAGAAACCCGAAAATACCCAAGCGATAATTGATTGTAACAACCACAATTCCTTTTTTGGCCAATTCTTCTCCGTCATAAAGCGGTACAGTCCCCGATCCTCCGCTAAATCCTCCCCCGTGAATCCAGACCATTACAGGCAGTTTTTCATCCGATTTATCCGCTCCTGTCCATACATTGAGGTAGAGGCAATCTTCTGAAATAGGTTCTTTGGGAATCAAAAACTCCTCCGACCAAGCGAAAAAAGGAACAGGAGGATTTTGAATCGCTGAAGCTGGATTTTCCACACAATCTTTGATTCCGTCCCAAGGCTGAACAGGTTGAGGAGCTTTCCAGCGAAGTTCGCCAACGGGTGGGGCGGCAAAGGGAATTCCCATGAACGTCTTGATGGAATCCTGCCCGACCAATATCCCGGAAACCAATCCCGCATCTGTGGCGATCGAATAGACATCAAGCTTATTTTCAACCTCAAGGGAAGAACAGAAAATAGCCAGAGCCAGGACAAAAATGGAAAGAATCGTTTTCATGGACAGGAATTCAGGGTGTAAGCGCTCTGTCAAGAACGGAATATTTTTATTAATTCAAAAAGAAACAATAGAGATTTACTCGCGAAACTCAAAGCTGTAACTAATTAAAAGCAAATGGAGTCTGGGTCTGTCGATCAAACCTGGACTTTAATCTGAGAAAGATGGTTGGATCTATGGAAAACCGAGCTTTTATCGATCTGAACAAAAAAAGGCGCGACATCAGTCACGCCCAATAATCTCTCAAGAATAATTTAATACTTCCTGCTACTCCGCGGTGGCTGCATCAATAATAGCTGCAACCTTATGGATTGAATTCACAGGAAATCCACCTTGCTTGGCATGCTCTCTGATCATTTCTTCATTGGGAGCGATGTAAACGCAATAAATTTTATCATCGGTTACATAGCTCTGTACCCATGTGATTTCCGGTCCCATAGACTTCAACACTCCGCAGGATGTCTGTGATATTCCTCTGAGTTGCTCAGAGGTGAGACTTCCGGCATTGGGAATTTCTCGTTCGATTACAAATTTTGGCATTTTGAAATTAAACTAAGTACAGCCTACTCGTCTGGCTTTTCGGTTTCGCCCCGTTTTTTAATGTGGTCTCTGATCTCCACAAGGCTCATGAATACCTTTTTTGAATTACTAATATTCAATGAGTTATCAATTTAATATTTCTCTTTAGAAAAAATCCCTATCTCGATTAATTCTCTTCAAAATAGTTTTACCCAAAATTTCCAGAAAAAGTTGGATCAATCAATTTATAAATGATGAAACTAATAAGAGAAGCAAAGTAGCGCCAAACAGGAATGATTTAGTCAGCGTTTATAGAAGGAGCCACCAAGACAGTCGGATTACCAATTTCTTATTAAGAAGGCTCCAATGATTCCGGTTCCCATTTCATAAACCAAAACTTGATGTTTTCGGCTGGCTCGTCCCAGAAATGACAAGTCTTAAACCCAAACCTCTCGTAAATTCTTTGGTTTCTTTCAACCGCAGTTTCCAGGTAGAACGGAAGATTTGCCAATCTGGCTTCTTCGAAAATCGCATTTTTCAACTCAAATGCGGCTTCTTTTCCATGAGGTAAAACAGCAAAAAACCAGAAGTAAAAATAGTCCCCGAATCCAGGGCGGTAGCTTTTCCGATAGGCTTCCCTCCTCAGAATCTTGGGAAGCCTGGATATCCCGATATATGGCAATGCAAATCTTAATTCATAGCCCAACTCAACCAAGGAGAATTTGCCGGAATTGAATCAATAATAAAGAGCTGCTCCCTATTCGCTAGAAGAAAGAAAGACACCATTCCTGTTCAGGCATTTGATGAAGGCGAATTCTGCCAGTTTTCGAATTCCGTCTTTTTTGGATGCTTCAGGCTTTATCAGCCAATTCACTCCCGGGTTTTGATCAAACATATTCACGATCAAGTCTGTCACTAGTGGCATGTCGATCTTAGCTGCTTTTCTCATGGATTAAAAGCTGGGGCGGTTGAGCAAAAAATCAAATGGATCATAAAACACTCCTGGACAATTCAAATAAAATCTGACTAAAAGGAAATCAGAAACTATTCAGAATGGTGTTTTGCAGTCAATGAGATTTCTATTATCCTCCTGTTGGCCTCATGTTTCGGATCGCGGAGATCTTCCAGTTCCTTTTGTGAAAAACGACCGAAAAGCTGCTCCACATATTTTGCTCAACACCCGCGGCGTTTGTGATGATGTAGCGGCAGTCAACCAAAGCAATTTCATCGCTTAGGAATTTGATCTTTTCTATTTGAAGTTTACGGGTTCCGGGATTTGAATTTGAACTTCTCAGCATACCCTCTACAGCTTCCCGGATTCCGGATCTCCATTCACCTGAGGAAACGAGCTGATCCACATCCTCGGTCAAAATACTCTTGAGCAAAACCGTATCCTGCTTCTCTCTCGCCTCTGAATATTGATCGATCAACTGATGGATTTTGACAGCGTCTTCTTTTTGGCCAGGTTTGATTTGGGAGAAAGCGATACTTGGGAAAATC
>VFKK01000063.1 GCA_009885605.1 Cyclobacteriaceae bacterium
AAATCCGGGTTCGGGCAAAGGCCGAAATTCATCATCAGGACTTGGTAACCGATGTTTTTTGGGGAAGGCTACGGGAAGATTCCCAATTGGCATACAATTCTGTTTTGGCTCCGGGAACGGAAATCTCAAACCCGGACGAGGGATTCAATTGGTCGGAAGAGATTGATGACCGCTTTTTTTCTGTCCTTCGATTTATTCCCCACTCATTCGAAGTGCTCCATCTCAATGGCCTGAAGCATTTGAAAATCCTGTTCACCAAAAAAGAAGAGAATTGGGTAGGGATGTGGCTGGTGCCGTAAGCTGGTCCAATTCCTTTGGACTGAATATTAATCACCTTTCCCCATCTGCATTCAACACACGCCGAAAACCAGTCATTGTCAGGTCCTGATTTTACCTGACACTTTTTTCTTTCAACCCGATAGTTCAACCCCGTAAGGGTTGTTAGACAGGAAAGATTGTTTTATCCAAAACCCCGCATTTCATACGGGGCTATTCAAAGTTCAACCACTTCGTGGTTATTTATCAGGGACCAAAAAGCTGAAATCTGAAATCCGAAATCATAAATCCAGCATCGGTCATCGGTCATCCCGCATCCTTCGTGGCTCGTATGTCTAAAATCTTAAACCTACACATTCCACCAATAGGTGAATTTCAACACCAGTGACCTGTTTTTGGTATTGAACGGAGCCGGCAAATAATTGTCTGTGTAGACGAGGAAGATATCAGAAGCCGGTTTGAATCTCCATTGGAAACGGGTATTCAGGTTGATGTTATTCATCTGCTGATTGTATTGAACAAAAGCAGTAAAAAACAGCGTATTGGTCATCGTGACATCCACTCGTGGTCCGACCAGCCAATAGGTCGTAGTATTCCAAGGTTCCGGGAGGAGGATTTGATTGTAATTGGCAGTCATCGTGATGCCAACATAAGGCTGAAAACGATAGCCCAATTCTCCGCTCACGAAGTACCGCTCTCCACCTGCATAGTATCCGCCCATTCGCGTAGCAAAAGCGTAGGTAAACACACTTTGAGGCTTGGATGTATACTCCGTTCCCCAGGAAAACCAGGTGTGTTCTGAGCCAACGGGCAATGTCTCGTTTCCGGAATTGGTCGGATCAAAGGGCCGCAGGAGTTTGATGTAATCATATCCGCTAAAGACGGTGAGCGAACTCTGACTTCTCCACTTGATCGAATAAGACAGCAAAGTGGTGTTGTCAGTTTTTTCCCCTTGTTTGTTGAAGAAGAAAGTTGTCCCAGCGGTAGGCCCATGGCTCAGGATTTTCTCACTTTTCGGGAAAAAGAGATAGCCTGCAGTCGGGGCGATTTTATAATATCCTCGTCTTGGGACATACCCGACTTCAGCCGTGTAACTCTCGGAAACATACTCATGCTGCCAGTTCCAGGTGAGGTTTCCGGTAGCATATTTCAAGTTTGCCGCATGGACAAATCCATTTCCGACATTGTCGGGACCAAAGCTTTGGAGGACCATCGCTTTTCCTGTCCAATGGTTGTTGGAAGAAGCAAGATTGTATTCCAGACCCAGATTTCGGTTGAATTGAGAATAAATAGGTTTGTCTGATTCCGGATCAGGATCGTATTTGAGGGAAAGCTTGTTGACGAAGATTGCGCCGATATTAGAGCGGGCACCGACTTGTCTCTGCAGCGCCACTACGGTGAAATTCTGGGAAGGAAGACTGCTTTCCGAAACTTCCCCGGTTTGCATATTCATCGCACCGATTCTCCAGTCTTTGTTGATTTTACCACTGAATCTTGCCCCAAATTGGATCGGAGCATTCAGACCTATTCTTCGGGAGAAAAACGGTCTGATCGTGGCGTATCCAAAGCTTGCAAAGAGGTCGCCATTTTCCAGGAAGAATTGCCTTCGCTCCGGGAAAAAAAGCTCAAAACGATCCAGATTGGTTACTTGTCTGTCCACTTCCACCTGCGAAAAGTCCGGATTTACCGTCAAATCCAGGTTCAGGGAAGAAGTGAGGGAGATTTTGGCATCAAGCCCCACTTCCTTCCTGTATTCGGTATCTCCGCCACCCTCGATGTCCTTGCTCATTCCGCCAAGGGCGTAGGGAATTACGGAAATATTGGCTCCTGCTTCAGGCGGTGGACTGTCCCAAACCAACGTGCCCGTGTAAGCTAAAGATGCCGAAGGAAACTGGCGAGGCACGGGTGCCCAACCCGATTTTTCGGTGGTTTTCAGGTCCAGACGGGAGAAATTGATTCCCCATTCGGTGATTCCTTTTTTGTATCGGATAGATTTAAATGGGATTGAAGCTTCAAAAACCCATTTATCCTCGTAGTTGGTGACTTTGGAAACCCACTTATTGTCCCAGCTCAAATCAATGCTTCCGCCGTTGAACATGATGCCGTCCCACTGAGCTCCTGCAGCATTGGCACCGAAGGAAAACCCGTTGGTCTGATCGTCAAAGGGATCCATAAAAAGCAGGAAGTTGTCATTTTTGCCAAAGCTGAAATCCCTTCTGAGGGATTCGACCATGTAAGGACCTTCCATTCCGTGGAAATTAATTACGATCAGGTAGAGATTCTCTTCATCGTAACTCATTCGCACATCAGTTCTCACCTTGGCAAAACTCGTATCCATCGGTGTAATCATGAAAAAATCAGTGGCCACAGCAGCATCCGCCCACGCCTTCTCATCCATCACCCCGTCAATCAATATCTCCGAAGAGGCTTTGGTGATAGGCAATCGGTAGGAATCGTTAATTTTTTGAGCGGAAAGGGATGCTGCAAAACCCAGGTTCAACAGCAATAGCAATAAGTACTTACTCATGGTGCGGGGAGCGGTAATTTTCAAATTTAATCACCCCCGCATTGAGCTTATGTGACTTTTGTGGGGAAAGGCGAATTTATTGTTTGATTCTGTACGCGAAGGTCAGATTGGTTTGTCTTCGGATCATTTGGGATTCTCCTTCGGTGAAGAAATTAAAGCCTTCAATGATGTATCGGTTGATTCTGGAATTGAATACATCCGTCACATTCAGAATCAGTGTACCACGGTCCTCCAGGATTCGTTTGCTGGCAGAAAGATCCAGGAAGAAAATGCCTTTTCTGACGCCTTGGGCAGTTTTTTGCCTTGCTTCGTAATTGGCTCTGACTTGAATGTCCCAACCTTCTCCAAATGTAAACCGGGAGGTCTGCCGGAAGAGCCAGGAATAGGTCTTTCTCAACTCGGTTTGACCGATATTGCTTGCGTCGATTCGTGCATGGAAGAAGTTGGCGTTGAAGTCCAGCTTCCACCAATCTTTCACGCGATAATCTCCGCTGAATTCTACTCCGAAGGACTTCTCACCGGTCAGATTGACTGGCGCCGTGACCGAGAAGCCATCGTCCTGAACCTGTCTGATCCGTTCGATTTTATCAACCGTGTTTCTGAAATATACAGTGGAAAACAGCGTCGCTTTCTCAAAGTATTTGATGTGGCCCAGTTCAAATGCATCGGTAAACTCAGGGTCCAAATCAGGATTTCCACTGAAGAAATTTCGTTGATCGGAGAAGGTGACATAAGGGCTCAGATCGTTGTACACAGGTCGTCTGACTCGTTTGCTATAGCTCAATTGAAAGGCATTTTCCTTGGTGAGATTGTAAGTCAAATGGGCAGAAGGAAATAGATTCGTGTAGGTCCGGGGATTATTTTCATTGGTCTCCACCAGGATCGTTTCTACGTCTGTGTATTCTGCACGGAGACCACCCTGATAGCTCCATTTGCCGGTTTCATTACCGACGATTCCGTAGGCTGCCAGGATATTTTCATTGTAGAGGAAGATATTATCCAAACCGGGGAGGGTGACAAAATCACCCGTTTCATTTTGTTCCTGGACGAGGTAATCATTCTTCATTTCCCGAAAACTGGTTCGAATTCCCGATTCAATTTTCCCTTTTGTCGCAAAAGGTTTTACATAATCCATCTGAAGCAAATACTGGTTTTCGTATTCATCGTTGAGGGAAGTTTGAATCAAAGCATCTTCGGGAATCGCTGCTCCTTGGGCAGAAAAAGAATTTTCGGTAAAGAGCTGATCAGATCTTTCCCAATAGTTGAGATAGGTAAAGGACGCGGTTAACTCATGTCCTTTTTCGGCAAATGTGCGCTTGTAGTTTACAATCGCCTCTTTATTAGGTTCGGCTTCAGTCTCATCCTGTCTTCGGAGCGAATAGCCCAGGTAATCGTCAAAGCTGTTGAGATAATCCTCGTACCGGATGTCTGTAATCCGGTGAGCATCACTTCTTCTCCAGAGATAGGAGAGTGTCAAAATGCTGTTTTCGTTAAAGTAATAGTCCAATCCGCCACGCAGATTATTGTTTAATCCGGTGACGGTCGAGGAATTGTTTTGGTTCAAAATGGAAGTTGTCCCGTCCTCATTGTACACTTCCTGGTAGAGTTCGCTGATGCCGGGCGTCCTTCGGTAAGCCAGGCCGTAGTTGATAAACCAATTGATTCGGTTGTGCCGATAATTGAGATTTGTGGTAAAACCGGTATTCACCGGATAGCCGGCGATCAGTTCAAACGAACCATTGAATCCCTGTTTGCTGTCTTTTTTCAGAATGATATTGATGACTCCGGCCATGCCCTCGGCCTCGTATCGGGCGGAGGGATTTGTGATGACTTCCACCCGCTCGACCATGTTGGCGGGAAGCTGACGCAATCCGCTGCTTCCTTTGAAACTCACCAAGCCTGAGGGTTTTCCATCGATCAGGATTCGCACATTTGAAGAACCGCGAAGGGAAACATTCCCATCGGGATCGACCGCCACTGAAGGTAAATTCATCAAAATATCGGATGCATTTCCCCCGGCATTGGCCAGATCTTTACCCACGTTGAAGATTCGCTTGTCCAACGATAACTCCATGATGGTTTTTTCACCCTGAACAACCACCTCATTCAAATCCGCGGCAGTGACAGACAGGCCGATTTCTCCCAGATCATGGTTTGATTTTTCCCGTGTGAGGGTAAAAAAATCTGACTTCACAGCCTCAAATCCCATGAATTCAATCAAAGCATAGAATCGGCCAAAAGGCACATCGACGGTGTATTTGCCTTCTTCATCCGAAATCCCACCTCCGACGAGGCTGTCTTTTTCAGAATAAATTCCGATAGTAGCGAAAGGGAGTGGCTCTTTGCTCGTCTGATCGATGAGTGTTCCTTTGATTTTCCCCTTGGATTGATTTTGCTGCGAAACAGCCAGAAAGGGCAAAAGGAAGATAAAACCAAGTAGTATTATCGTGGTAAACAGCTTCATAGGTGTAGGTTTGGGTTCCGCAATTTGAGCTTTTATCAGAAGGTTGATTTAATCAAAATGCCGAGTTTAAATTTAATCATATGAAAAATCGGGTTGTATAGTTTTTTACAGATGGCTGAGGAATTGTTCAGACCAGAAGAAAATGAACCCTGAAAAGAAGGAAGTAACTTTTTAAATCCCTGGTTGCAATCGGGAATTTCCAGGCGATTGAACGGGGGTTTATTTTAATTCTTATCTTTTATAAACAATTTCTAACCAACCTTTTATGAAAAAGTATCTCTTTTCACTTCTTCTTGTAGTTCAGACAGGGGTGTTGATGGCTCAGGAAGGCCTTCCTCCTCATCTCCAGGGAAAAATAATTTACCCGGTTATTGACATTAGTCCCTGGGTGGGCGTCTTCACTATCGAGCCTAATGCGCTGAAATATGATCCAACGCTTGAATATAAAGTAGCCTTGGATATTTACGATAAAATGAGTGATTCCACTGCCGTTAATGGCGCCTTGTCGGAGGTAGCCAGGACTTTCAATTTGCTGGTGGCCAATGGTGCTCCTCAGGAAAAAGTGAAACTTGCGGCAGTAATTCATGCTGAGAGCGTCCTTTCTGTTCTGACAGATGAGGCTTACAAAGAGAAATTTGGGATTCCAAATCCCTCCTTGCCGCTGATCGCCAAATTGAAAGAAGCTGGGGTTGAGTTGTTTGTCTGTGGCCAAAATGTCGGCTATTATAATTTCAAACCAGAGCAGATTTCTCCGGATGTGAAAATTGCCCTTTCGGCCAAAACTGCTCTAATCACGCTGGATCAGATGGGATATAGTTTTTTGAATGTAAGCGGGAAATAAAAAAAAATCCCGGCCTTCCGGTCGGGATTCATTTTATATTTCTGATTCTGGATTCGATTTGAACCCTGCTTCATCGTATTTAAAGAGCGATGGCAGCAAGCTCGATTTCCCGTGCCGCAGCGGCATCACCCACATCTTTTGATTTGAAACCAAATTGGGTTAATACCTCTTTTGCTTCTTTTTTTGCAGGACCATCATTGCCGCAGATATTCATTACTACAGCTTTGGATTTTGGTGGATTGACCATCAGCTTATTGTTGACACAGTTGAATGCTTTTACGAAAAAAGCATCCGGCACCAATTCCTGAAGTTTCTCCATCAGAGACTCATCAGGTCCGGTGAAAAGAGCCTGAACTCCGTCTTTGGCCACACCATCCGCAATCGGGTTGGTTACATCCAAAACAGTTTTTCCACTGATTCCCACTTTCACTTGTTCCACAATTTTCGCAGCGGCTGTACCTTTTACTGCCAGTACGATCAAATCACCAAAACTTGCAGCTCTTTCAAAACTTGCCACTTTTCCATTTGTTCCGGATTGCCAGTCGGAGAGTTTGTTTGGATTTCCGGTACCCAACATCACTTCATATCCATGCTTTTCAAATCCTTCCGCCAGTGTTCTGCCTACAACTCCCGATCCTAATACTCCTACTTTTTTCATGTGTTTATAATTTGTTTTTTAAGGCCATCCCGATAGCTATAGGGAGGAATCTCGCATTTCAGATAATCATCCATGTGATTTTCTGAGTCGTGCTCGATTTCATCTGTTTATAATTTGTTTTTTAATGATCAGACCTGACTATCGCAGGCAGGTGGAATCTCGCATGGTTGATAATCATTCCAGTGTGTAACGAACCCGTCATGCTAGATTTCATTTGATTTCTATTCTTTTAATAAAAAAAATCCTCTTCCCACCGTTTGGAAAGAGCCCAAAGGTACCGATTTTCAAAGGATTAAAAATAAGGATTAGTTAGTTGATATATGCTTCCAATAGTTAAAATTCCTTATTATGCCTTCAAAGCTTCCAAAGAAGGTTTCCTAAACTTCGCTGAATGGTTTTTCTTTTTTTATCGGATCAAATCGAATTTTATGTCCAGACGATATGTGTCAATTCTATTCAAAAGGTAAAAATCCCCCGATGAAATATCACCAAGGGATTCAAATCTGAAATCAAAAATCTGAAATTCAGAAAGCTCTTTCTTCCAGATGTTCGCCCAGTTTGAGGCGATCGACACCGTTGACCATCCAGCCAGGAGCAGTAGCTCCTTTTAGATGGTGGTTGAAAAACTCCATCATTCGCACGCTGTAGTCTTTTCGGTTTTCCAGCTTGCCAAGACCATGGTTTTCTCCTTTGTACTGCACCAGAATCACCGGCTTTTTCAATCTTCTCAGGGCATTGTAATACTCAATTCCCTGCGTAAAATCTACAGCACCGTCTTTGTCATTGTGAAGCATCAGAAGTGGAGTTTGCACATTTTTCACATGGTAAACAGGGCTGTTGCGCTCGTAAGCTTCCCAATTGTCCCATGGTCCGCCTTTGAATCTTCCCTGCGAAGCTTCGAAAATCGACATGTTTCCGCTTCCGGTATTCCAATAAATCAGGTCATACATGGAAATCATATTCGTAAGTGGCGCACCGGCTGCTGCGGCTTTGAACATGTTAGTTTGAGTGATCAGGAAGGAAGTCTGATAACCTCCCCAAGAGTGACCGTGGATACCGATATTTTTCTCGTCGATCACGCCGGTTGCGATAGCAGCTTTCACGCCAGGAATCACACACCAAACGGCAGACATTCCCGGGTCGTCCATGGTGTACACGATGTCCGGAATGAATACTGCAAAACCATTGCTGGTGTAGACGCCAGGATTCCAGCCTGTTCCGCTAAAGCCTGGATTGCTCCAGCTATGACGGGTCTGCGAAAGCTTCTCGTAGTAGTAAACGACGGTTGGATATTTCTTGCCCTCTACATATCCGGCCGGCAAAAACAAAGCGCCCTGAAGGGTGTCGCCTTTGTCAGAAATGTAATCGATCAATCGTGTGCCTGCGGACCAGCTGTATTTTGTGGCATCGGGTGCACTTTCCGTTACCTTCTTTGGTGCAGCCAACGCCGCATTGGTCAGGTACATTTGAGAAGGCTCGGTGAACGTCTCTTTGCTGAAGAAATAGACAGGAGCATTTTCAGCTTTCTGGAGGGAAGCAATGTTTGCATCTTCCCAAACGAGTGTTTTTGCGCCGGCTGTCAAGCCAGTTTTCGCAGGACTTAAAAGCGCAATTCCGCTTTTCTTGTTCCATTCTCCATAGGTTCTGAAGTACTGAGCCTGCTTGAGGTCGATTCCTTTTTCCTCAGGATCCAGCATGAATCTATACTGATAGCGGATTTTATCAGTTCTGCCGTTTTGAGTCAGATTGATTGGTTTTTCTTTGGCAGCCAGTGGAACTTGCCAGATATCCCAACCATCGCGAAGCAAGACATATTTGCTGTCGCTGCTCCATCC
>VFKK01000302.1 GCA_009885605.1 Cyclobacteriaceae bacterium
GTAGAAGCCGGAATTCCTGAAGATGATGTAAGAAATCCCGCAACTATCGCAGATAACGTAGGTGATAACGTAGGTGACGTGGCCGGAATGGGTGCCGATTTGTTCGGTTCTTACGTAGCAACAATCCTCGCTACCATGGTTCTCGGTCGTGAGATTGTATCCGTTGATGCATTTGGCGGTATTGCTCCAATCTTGCTTCCAATGGTTTTGGCTGGTTTGGGAATCGTGTTCTCAATCATGGGAATGGCTTTCGTGACCATAAAAGATGATAAGGGTGATGTGCAAAAAGCGCTGAATATGGGTAACTGGTCATCCATCCTTTTCACTGGTATAGCTTCTTATTTTGTAGTGCAATACATGCTTCCTGAGACTCTTATGATCAGGGGTTATGAGTTCACCAATATGGACGTATTCTATGCGATTATTTTGGGTCTCGTAGTTGGAACCTTGATGTCCATCATCACGGAATATTATACAGCAATGGGCAAGCGCCCGGTATTATCAATTATCAAGCAATCCGGAACAGGTCACGCTACCAATATAATCGGTGGTCTGGCAGTCGGAATGGAATCTACAGTTCTTCCTATCCTGGTTTTGGCAGGTGGTATTTACGGAGCGTATGAGTTTGCAGGCCTTTACGGAGTAGCAATTGCTGCAGCCGGAATGATGGCTACTACAGCAATGCAATTGGCAATCGATGCTTTCGGTCCTATCGCGGACAACGCAGGTGGTATTGCTGAAATGAGTCAGCTTCCTGAGGAAGTTCGAGGAAGAACTGACATCCTCGATGCCGTTGGTAATACGACCGCAGCAACAGGAAAAGGATTTGCGATCGCTTCTGCAGCATTGACTTCTTTGGCATTGTTTGCAGCTTTCGTAGGAATCGCAGGAATTGACGCCATTGACATTTACAAGGCAGACGTACTGGCGGGACTTTTTGTGGGCGGAATGATTCCATTTATCTTCTCGTCGCTTTGTATTGCCGCCGTAGGTCGTGCTGCAATGGACATGGTAAATGAAGTAAGACGTCAGTTCAGAGAGATTCCGGGCATCATGGAATACAAGGCTAAGCCTGAGTATGAAAAATGCGTGGAGATCTCTACAAAAGCTTCAATCCGTGAAATGATCGCGCCCGGCGCAATCGCACTTCTCTCTCCAATCATCGTTGGTTTCGCCTTCGGTCCGGAAGTTTTGGGCGGAATGCTTGCCGGTGTTACAGTTTCTGGTGTGTTGATGGGTATATTCCAATCAAATGCCGGTGGCGCTTGGGACAACGCAAAGAAGTCTTTCGAAAAAGGTGTTGAAATCGACGGTCAGATGTACTACAAGAAATCAGAACCACATAAGGCATCCGTAACTGGTGATACGGTCGGTGATCCTTTCAAAGATACTTCCGGTCCATCTATGAACATCCTGATCAAATTGATGTCAATCGTAGCATTGGTCATTGCACCTCACATCAGCGAAGGAACGCATAGCGGTCCGGCTGTTGTAGGAGAAAAAATCGAGATCAAAAGAGAAATCAAAATGGTGGACGGAAAAGAAGTCATTACCGAGACTAAGACGATAACCAAAGAATAAAAAAAACCACAACCAAGTAGAAGAAAAGCCCTCCGAAAATCGGAGGGCTTTTCTTATTTTAAGGGAATGAAGAAATTGCTGTTCCCGTTGCTGATTGCCCTCAGTTCCTGTACTGTCCAAAAAATCAATAATTCCCTCTCAAAATCTGAGGTCTTCGACAAAGGCCATTTGGGTTTTATGCTGGTGGATCCCGACAAAGACCGGATCCTGGTGGATATCAATTCGGACAAATACTTCATCCCCGCATCCAATACCAAGCTTTTTACTTTTTATACGGCCTATACCGTTTTGGGAGACAGTCTGGTAAATGGCTTGAATTACCTGGAGCGAGGTGATTCGTTGATTTTCTGGGGAACGGGCGATCCCGGATTTCTGCATCCCGATTTGAAAAATGAGGTTGCGCTGGACTTTTTGCGAAAGCAAACCAAAAAACTCTATCTGCTCGACAACTTCGCTCAGGTGAATGCATTTGGGCCGGGTTGGTCCTGGGATTGGTATAATTACTACTATGCTGCGGAGCGGTCGCCTTTTCCTGTATATGGAAATGTGGTTCGGTTTGAAAAAGCTCGGGGGGCGAAATCATTCACTACCTACCCTGTTCGCTTCGAGTCTTCATTGAAGAAAACCGAATCAGACGGAACAGTCGCTTACAATTTTCAAAGAGACCAGCTCAAAAATGAATTCAGCTATTTCCTGAATCCCCAGGCAGAATCTCAGGAGTTTGAGCGTGACATTCCATTTAAGACTTCTGCAGATTTCTCAGCAACTCTCCTTTCGGAAGCCTTGGGCAAAAAGGTAACGGTAGTCAAAAATGAAAAATACTCCGAATCGGATCCTAAAAAACTCCTGACAACACCCGCTGACAGCATCTATGCTCAAATGATGAAAATCAGCGATAATTTTCTTGCTGAGCAGTTGATGCTTCTGGTTTCCGACCAGTTGAACAACACGCTGAGCACCGCAGATGCAATCGAATATTCAAAGGAAAATTTGCTCGCAGACCTTCCCGACGAAGTAATCTGGTACGATGGTTCAGGACTTTCTGCCAGAAACATGTTCACTCCAAGGTCAATTATTGCGCTTTTGGGAAAAATCAGAACGGAAGTTCCTCTGGAAAAAATCAAAGCCTATTTCCCTGCCGGTGGTGAATCCGGTACGATCAAAAGTTGGTACAAAGGAGATGAGGGACAGCCTCCCTACATTTATGCCAAAACCGGTTCACTCAGCATGAGTACTGCCTTGAGCGGTTATCTTATTACCAAAAGCGGTAAAATTTTGCATTTCTCTTGTCTTATGAATAATTACGCTATTCCATCAAATGACTTGAAAGCCGAGCTCCAAAAAGTGCTCTATTTTATCCACGACAGATACTAAAACCATGAAACGAACTTCCATTTTTCTTCTCTCTTTTCTCTTAATCTCTCAGTCTCTTTTCTCCCAATCCTTCACGATGGAGCAGATTGGAAAATTCAGTTTCCCCTCTGAATTGGTCTCCTCTCCTGTTGGGGAGCAAATTGCATGGGCCATGTATGAGCAGGGGAAGCGAAATGTCTATTTCGCAGAAGCTCCTGATTTTAAACCGCTTCGTCTTACCCAATTCAATGAAGATGATGGTCAGGAAATAACCAGTTTGAAGTTTTCCCCCGATGGAAATTGGCTGGTTTTTGTCAGGGGTGGAGATCATGGAGGGTATCAATATTCCGGTACTGTAAATCCAGATAATCTTCCCAATCCTCCGAAAGTAGAAATCTGGAAAATCAATCTCAGTTCTAAAAAAGCGGAAGTAATTACCGAAGGGGAGGATATTTCTTTGGGTTTCCCCGACCAATTGGTTTTCTTAAAAAGCGGGAAAGTTTGGGCGACTAAACTTAGCGGAACTGAAAAACCTACCCAACTTTTTCAAACCCAAGGGAATGTAAACTCAGTTTCCTACTCCCCAGATGGCAAAAAATTAGCCTTTACAGTAAATAGAGGTGGACACCAGCTTTTGGGAATATATGAGGATCAGAACACTCCGCTTCACTGGATCGCCCCGTCATTCCACCGCTATTTGAAACCTACCTGGTCACCGGACGGAAACCAAATCGCCTTTGTAAAAATATTGGGAGGAAGTGGTGCTGCCTTTCCCCTACTCGAACCCAGACATGAGCCTTGGGAAATAATTACAGCAGATATCAAATCTGGCGAGGCAAATTCTCTTTGGAAGGCACCTGAAACGTTGCAAGGATCTTTCCGAAATGGTTTCCTTTCTTTTCCAAATTCAAAAGAAGTAGTCTTTGAATCCTATCATGAAGGATGGCAACATCTTTTCGTTTTGGATATTGCCAGTAAAAAAGTTCGTTCCCTCACTCCTGGAGACTACATGGTTGAGCAGATAGCGATGAGCGGTGATGGCACCCACCTCGTTTTTTCTGCCAATACCGGACCTGAAAAAGAAGACTTGGATCGAAGACACATTGGAAGTGTGGACCTAGCCACCAAAAAGTTAACCTGGGAGACTTCAGGCAATGGCATCGAAGCCTATTCCGTATTTGTCGGAACAGCCGGAAAACTGGCCTTCCTTTCCGCTACTTCTCAGCGACCGCATTTGGTCACCGTCAATGATGGCAAGGAGACCGGAGTGCTGCAGCAGGAATTAATACCCTCAGACTTCCCTCAGGCCAAACTTGTGACTCCAAAGCAGGTCAAATTCACCGCTCCGGATGGAACGATCGTCTATGGACAACTCTTCGAAAAGGAAGGCGGACCTGCCAAAAAGCCTGGGGTGGTTTTTGTCCATGGAGGACCTCAGCGACAGATGCTTTTGGGCTGGAGTTACATGGATTATTATTCCAATACCTATGCCTACAATCAGTACCTCGCCGAGCTCGGTTTTGTGGTTCTTTCTGTGAATTACAGACTGGGAATTGGGTATGGCTATGAGTTCCATCGACCAGCCTTTGCCTACCATCAAGGCGCTGTGGAATATCAAGACATCAAAGCCGGTGGAGAATTTTTAGCGGCTCTGCCACAGGTTGACTCTGACAAAATTGGAATTTATGGAGGTAGTTACGGTGGATATTTGACGTCCTTGGCTTTGGCAAGGGATTCAGATTTATTCAAAGTTGGGGTAGACATCCATGGAGTTCATGATCTGGATGGACGCTACACTGTTCCTGATGGATATGAGGTGGCTCCCGATTATGAAAAAGCCAAAGAAATCGCATGGAAATCTTCTCCCATGGCAGATTTATCCACCTGGAAAAGCCCTGTGCTTTTCATTCATTCCGACGATGACCGCAATGTTTACGTCAGCCAAACCACCGATTTAATCAGAAGATTTGATGAATTGAAAAAGCCTTATGATGCTGTCATGATCCCCGGTGATACCCACCATTGGATGAAATGGAGCAATATGGTCAAGGTTGGTAATCTGATGGCTGATTTCCTGAAAAAGCATTTAATGGATTAGTGATTTGATTTTTGGCTGTGAGTGAAGACACTCACAGCGGCAATTGAAAACAAGATAAACTCGCCATCGGGAGTGTCTTCACTCCCGATATTCTGCATAAGAGATGTAAGTTTACCACTTATATTGACGGACATTAACCAACCAATCTTCTGGATAATCATGGCTGAAAACAAAACCAAACCCGAAAAGACTTCCGTAGCCGAGTTCATCAATTCTGTGGAAGATGAACAAAAAAAGAAGGACAGCTTTATACTTTTGGAGCTATTCAAATCGATCACCAGAGAAGAACCGGTCATATGGGGACCATCGATCATTGGATTTGGAGAATACCATTACAAGTATGCTTCGGGCCGGGAAGGAGACTTTCTGATTACCGGATTTTCCCCGCGGAAAGCAGCTTTGACCCTTTACCTCATGGGTTGCATGGAAAATGAACTTGCTCCCTTTATGGAAAAGCTGGGGAAATATAAAAAGAGCGTCGGATGCATTTACGTCAAGAAATTAGCAGATATTGATTTGGACGTTTTGAAGCAATTAATTGCCGAATCCTATTCATTTATGAAAGAAAAATACCCTGCAAAATGATCCATATCTTAAATGGAGACGCATTAGCGATGAGGTTTCCTGAGTCCATTCCCGGTGAGAAAATAATCGTTCGGGAAGCTTTAATTGACGGCCCGGTGAGTGCGGATTCGCTGGAAGAGCTATGGGAAATCAGAAACAGATTTATTAATGAGAATTATCCCGAAACTGCAGATTTAGATTATTCCAAACTCAGCGTTTCGGAATTTGAGAAAATCCTGAATCTCCCTCCTGATTCAAAAATCTATTGTTGGTTTGAAGAGGATTTGTTTTGTCAGGTGAACCTTTGGTTCGTGATTTATTTGCTCCGCGGTCATCCGGGAGACGTTTTTCTGATTCTTCCCTTTCCGGATTCTCCTTACCATTTTACCAGCTTAAGCGAGCGGGATTTGGTGGATTCTTTTGAGTCAAAAGCCCATTTCCTGAACATCAAAGAGCGGGAAATTTTGGAGACACTCTGGCAATATTTTCAAAATGGGAAAATCTTCGAGGCACTTCTGATCGGTGAATTATTTAACGAACGCTTTCCCTTTCTCAAGAAGGCCGTCGAGGCATGGCGAGATATGATACCTGTCGGAGAATTTCCCGGCAAGCCAAAAGCTACTTTACTTGAAATTCAAAAAGAACTTCGAACTGAAGAATTTCAGCCGATTTTCAATGAATTTCAAAAGCGATTACCGATCTACGGATTTGGTGATTTACAGGTTAAAAAGCTCTTAAATGAATTGAAAAAAGCCTGAACTGAGTTCAAGTTTTTTGAGCTGATAATGAATCTCTGACGCATTACAGCCCACGCTGAAGGACCGCAGATACCGAATACCAAATCAGCTACACCTACGTTTCTTTAGCAGATAAGAAAATTGAATCAATAATATTGATGTGGGCAAACCTCCTTTTTCTACCCTCATTACCTAACTTCGCCACATGCATTGGTTCACAGAATTTCCCATTCCAAAATCTCCGTCCCCCATTTCCCATAATTCCAAAATCCTGAGTATGGGTTCCTGCTTTGCTCAATCAATCGGACAGAAAATGCTGGACTCCAAACTGGATATTCTGGTCAACCCGTTCGGGACGATCTTTCATCCGAATGCTCTGGCAGATCTTTTAGAAGCAGGGATCTCCGGAGATCAACCGGACGAAGACCAGATTACGGAACGGGATGGGTTATTTTTTCACTATTCCGCCCATTCGGATTTGGTGGGGAAGTCAATAGAGGCATTGATGGAAAAACTCACTACCCGAATTGAAATGACTTCAGGATACCTCAAAACCGGAACCCACTTGATTCTGACTTTGGGAACTGCCTGGGTTTACGAGTTTAAAAAAACCCAAACCCTGGTTGCCAACTGCCATAAACAACCATCGGATTACTTCGAAAAGCGTTTGTTGGGTTTGAACGAAATGAAAATGGCTCTGGAAAACCTGTTTTTGAAGCTTTCAGCTTTCAATCCAAACTTGAATATCGTCCTTACCGTCAGCCCGGTTCGCCATATCAAAGATGGAATCCCTGAAAATCAGCTCAGCAAAAGTCTGCTTCGGGTTCTCTGTGCGGAATTGGAAAAGGATTCGGAAAACGTAAGCTACTTCCCTGCTTATGAGATCATGATGGATGAGTTAAGGGATTATCGATTTTATAAATCTGACCTGGTCCATCCTTCCGAACAAGCGGAAAATTACATTTGGGACAAATGGGCAGGTGCTTTCTTTACTCCTCTTACTCAGAAAAAAGTAAATCAAATTTCGAAGATTAAAATCGAACTGGAGCATCGACCACTAAATCCGGGAAGCGAAGCTCATCGCCAATTCCTGGAAAAACTGCTGGAAAAACTAGAACGATTGCAACCTGAATTCGATTTTTCACAGGAAATAGATGCTACTTCAAAAACGCTCGAAGAGCTATAATTTTGTGGGCTGACTAATTTTAAAATCTTTCAATTTCTAATTTTCCAATGTCCACAAATCGACTCCTCCATAGCCAAAGTCCATATTTGCTACAGCATGCTCATAATCCGGTGGATTGGTTTCCCTGGGGGCCCGAGGCTTTACGCAAGGCCGAACTGGAAAACAAGCCAATCATCGTTTCCATCGGGTATTCGGCTTGCCATTGGTGCCATGTGATGGAGCGCGAAAGTTTCGAAGATGAAGTCACCGCAGATCTGATGAATGACCATTTTGTCTGCATCAAAATCGACCGGGAAGAACGTCCGGACATCGATAATATCTACATGGATGCGGTACAAAATATGGGTTTGCAGGGCGGTTGGCCACTGAATGTATTTCTGATGCCAAATCAGAAACCATTCTATGGCGGCACTTATTTCAAAAATGACCAATGGAAAGCCCTGCTTGCAAATATTTCTGATGCCTTTGCGAAGCATGAAGATCAATTGGCGGAAAGCGCCGAAGGTTTTGGGCATAGCCTGAAAAGAAAAGAAACTGAGAAATATGGGATTACTGCAGGAAATCAGGAACTCGATCCCGACGAACTCGCAGAAGTGATCGCCAAACTCACAGCCCAATTTGATAAGGAATGGGGCGGAATGAATCGAAAACCCAAGTTCCCCATGCCAGCCATCTGGCATTTTTTGCTCGATTATGCGCTGCTAAGCAAGAATCGCGGTTTGCTCGATAAAGTCCTTTTTACTCTGAAAAAGATCGGAATGGGTGGAATCTACGATCAGCTTCGCGGTGGATTTGCACGGTATTCGGTCGATGGAGAGTGGTTTGCTCCTCACTTCGAAAAGATGCTCTACGACAACGGCCAATTGCTGGAGTTGTACGCCAAAGCCTGGCAAGTCAGCAAAGACCCATTTTTCCAAGAAAAAGTGACCGAAACCATCGCCTGGCTGGAAGCCGAAATGCTTCAGGAAGAAGGTGGATTTCACTCCGCACAGGACGCTGATAGCGAAGGAGTAGAAGGGAAATTCTACGTCTGGTCTTATTCAGATTTGAAAAAAATCATGCCGGAAGAATTTCCCTGGCTGAGCAAATTATACAACCTGAGACCCGGCGGAAACTGGGAAGAAGGGGTAAATATTCTCTTCCAAACCAGACCTTACGCTGAAGTTGCAGCTGAGTTTGGGATGACAGAATCAGAGTTTCTCGAAAAGCTGAATGCTGTCAAATCCAGCCTTTTGGAAATCAGAAATAAACGAATCTATCCGGGCAAGGATGATAAAATCCTGAGCGGCTGGAACGGGCTTATGAGCGCGGGATTGATCCAGGCTTTCTACGCAACCGGAAATGAAAACACACTGAATCTTGCGATTCGAAACCTGGAATTCATTCGTGAAAAAATGATGATCGATGGAGTGCTCTATCGGTCATACAAAAATGGAAACGCTTACACTCCCGGTTTTCTAGAAGATTATTCATCTATAATTCGGGCAAGTTTGATGGCTTTCGAAGCAACCGGAAATTCTGAATGGTTGGGGTTTTCGAAGCAACTTACTGACTTTTGCATGGAGCAGTTTTACGATGAAAGCGACGGATTCTTCTTTTTCAACAACCCGAAAGCTGAGAAACTGATTGCCAATAAAAAAGAACTTTTTGATAATGTAATTCCTGCTTCCAACTCAATCATGGCGCGAAATCTTCATCGGCTTTCACTTTTTACCTACGAAGAAAAGTATGGTGCAATCGCATCCAAAATGTTGGGAGGTATGAAAAATCTGATCTTAAAAGATCCCGGATTCCTTTGCAATTGGGCAAATCTGTTTTTGGAAATGCTATTGCCAACAGCCGAAGTTGCGATAGTAGTAAAAGATGCCGAAGCCAAAGCGAGGGAGTTTCAGCATGCTTATTTCCCTAATTTGATTTTGGCTTTCTCGGATTCTCCGACAGAAATTGCCTCGATTCTTCAGGGTAAAACTCCGGATTCAGAGGGAAATGCCTTAATTTATGTCTGCTTCGATCATTCCTGCCAAAAGCCGGTGATCAACTTGAAAGAAGCCGTCGCACAACTCCCATATTTAGCCTGATTTGGTGGAAAGCCTGTTTGGAGATCAAGATTTTTTTGCTCAGGAAAGCGGAAATAATTTCGCAGATATCATTCTGCCCGTTCCGATCCCAAGGATGTTTACCTACCGGATTCCGAAAAATCTTCAGCCACAAGTCAATCTTGGTTCTAGGGTAATCGTCCAGTTTGGAAAGAAGAAAGTCCTCACCGGAATAATCGGAAAGGTTCATAATAAACCGCCTCAGACATACGAAGCCAAGCCAATCCTCGACATTCTGGACATTCAGCCCAGCGTAAATCCTCTCCAAATCCGCTTTTGGGTTTGGATGGCGGAGTATTATTGCTGTCACATCGGAGAAGTGATGCATGCAGCTTTGCCTTCCGGACTGCGACTTTCGAGCGAAAGCAAGGTGCAATTGAACCCGAATTTTGACCGGGAAGAAAGTGCCTATCCGCTTGATGACCGGGAAGTAAAGATTCTGGACGCGCTCGATAAATCGGAGGAGATCAGCTACGAAGACTGCGAAAAAATCCTTGGAGTGAAGACCATCCATCCGATCCTGAAAAGTCTGGTGGGCAAAGAAGCGATTCTGATTTTTGAGAAAGTTCAGGAGAAATACACTCCGAAAGTGGAGACTAGAATCCGCCTTACTTCCCAAATCGCCTCAGATAAAAAAGCGTTGGAGGCGGTTTTTGAAGCCCTTGCGGGAAAGCCAAAACAGGAATCCATCCTTTTAAAATACCTGCGCGATGTTCCGGTTTTTCAGAAAGCACATCTCAATGAAAAAGGCGTGAACAAAGCCATCCTTTTGGAAGAAGGAGACTCTGAGAGTTCTCTGAAAACCCTCATCAAAAACGAGGTTTTCGAAACTTTCAAACTGGTCGTCAATCGAATCGAAGAGGAAGAACCTGAAAAAGAGCCAGCCATTCTTTCTTCCACTCAATTGACGGCATTTGAAGAAATCAAAACCCATTATGAAACCAAACAAACGGTTTTATTGCACGGAGTAACCGGTAGTGGAAAGACTGAAATCTACATTCAGCTGATCCGGGAAGTGATGGAAAGCGGTTCGCAGGTCTTGTTGCTTTTGCCGGAAATCGCCCTGACTACCCAGATTGTCAGCCGGCTGAAAAAAGTCTTTGGCAGTCAGATGGGAGTTTATCATTCGAAGTATTCCGACAACGAGCGAGTCGAGGTTTGGAATGGAGTTTTGAGCGGGAGATTCTCGTTTGTGGTGGGCGTTCGCTCTTCGATATTCCTACCGTTTGATAGTTTGGGGATGATCATCGTGGATGAGGAGCATGAGCCAAGCTACAAGCAATTTGATCCGGCACCGAGATTCCATGCCCGTGATGCGGCAATTATGCTCTCCTATTTCCATCAGGCTCGTACACTTTTAGGTTCTGCGACTCCGTCGTTCGAATCGTATTTCAATGCGAGCCAGGGAAAATACGGATATGTCGAGATCAATCATCGATTTGGAGATGCCAGCATGCCGGAATATCATTTGGCAGATTTGGCAGCAGATCGAAAGAAGAATCTCCTCAAACTGGACACTACCCGTGTCTTGAGAGAGAAAATTCAGGAAGCATTATCAAAACAAGAGCAAGTTCTGATTTTTCAAAATCGCCGTGGCTATTCTCCTTACATCCAATGCGAGGATTGTGGCTGGACGGGAGAGTGCGTACAGTGCGACGTCAGCCTGACTTACCATCAATTTGCCGAGGAACTTCGCTGCCATTATTGCGGATACAAGGAAAAAGTCCCTTCCTCCTGCCCTGCTTGCGGAAGTACGCAATTGGCCACTATGGGGATGGGAACCGAGCGAATCGAGGAATCGCTAAGTTTGCTTTTCCCCGAAGCCAGACTTGGTCGAATGGATCTTGATACAACGCGCAATAAATTTGGCTATCAGCGCATATTGGATGAGTTTGGTGCCGGAAATCTGGACATCCTGGTCGGTACTCAGATGATCACCAAAGGCCTTGATTTTGGTCGCGTGACGGTGGTGGGAATCTGGGATGGAGATCGGATTTTGAATTTCCCGGACTTCAGATCGGGTGAGCGGGCATTTCAACAGATCACACAGGTAGCCGGAAGAGCGGGCCGGAGAGAAGCCAAAGGCCAGGTCATCATCCAAACCCGTAATCCGGAAACCCATCTATATGAGCAGGTTATCCAGGGAGATTATGCAGAGTTTTTCCGTCAGGAAATGTTTGACCGCAAGAAATTTTACTATCCGCCTTATGTGAAACTTGTCAAGATCACGACGCGACATTCAGACTTGAAAGTGGCTGAAAAAGCGGCAAATTCCTTACATCGGGAAATGGCCAATATCGCCGTGAAGAAAATTGTTCTTGGTCCTGAAAAAGGCGTCATCGCCCGAATCAAAAATCAGTACCAGTTCGAAAGCCTGATCAAGCTGGATCGATCGGGAAACACTCAAGCGGTTTTCAAAGAGAGTTTCGCGAAAATTATTGAGGAACTTCAGTCAAGGCCGGAATTCAGATCCGTGAGATGGATTGCGGATGTGGATCCGAGTTGAAATATGAAGTCAGAAATCTGAAGTTTGAAGGCAGTGGTCAGTCACAGTCTCAGTGATCAGTCGCAGTAATCATTCGCAGTTTCCTGTCGCAGTTGTCGGTTATCAGTCATGTCGAGTGAGCGAGACATCTTATCTTTGGAACACTATCAAAAAAAAATTAAACTCTCCTATCAAGATGACCACGTCTGATTTTGGATTTCTTCCGTCTTCCGTCACCGGTCTTCCAGCCACTTGCCTATAGAGAAAATGACAACTCTATAGAAATGCCCACAACATCCTACTTATTCTCTTCCATGAAATCCAAAACTTCCTTGTATCCCCGATTATAAGTCCAAAAAAACTGGGTGATCATCGGGATGTGTTTTTTCTTTTTGTAATACTCATAGTCTAGCTCAACCCCTTTTTTATCTGCTTCTTTTCGAAATCGATCAACTGTCAGTCGGATTCCGGGATAGGTTTTTTCTCCCTCCATAATCAGGATAGGCATATTTTGCCCTTCCAAAAAGTAAATCGGAGAAGCCGCTTTCCAAACTTCCGGATCTTCGGTGAAAGCTCCCAAATATTTATCCCCCTCGTCTGTTCCCTTTGTTTCCTGCAAAAACCAATGCATGTCCAACCCAGCCGGATCAATCAGGATCGCTCCTTTCAGAGGGTTTTCCATTTCAGAGAGTAGAAAATCATCCTCTTTGGTTGCCATCAAAGCAGCCAAATGTCCTCCAGCAGAATGTCCTGAAATAAAGATCTGATTGGGGTCTCCTCCATACTTCTCAATATTCTTTCTGGTCCAAATGACAGACTGAACAGCCGCAAGTTCCATGGATTGAATCTGATTGGCCGGAGCCAAAGGATAATCAATTATTACAGTTACGACCTCTTTTCTGGCCATTCGACTTCCCAAAAAATCATAGATTTCTTTGTTGCCGCTCTTCCAGCTTCCGCCATGGATGAAAATCAAAACGGGAAGATCTTTGGCACCTTTTGGAGCAAAGACATTTAGCTGCTTTTCCGGGAGAGACTTTGTGGAATCTGCCTCTAAATAAGTCAGGTTTTTAATTCGCGAAATCGTCTGGAATGCACATCCCTGGAGCAGGATCAACAAACCAAAGAGGGATACTTTAATCAAGTTGCGGAATTCAATTAACATGGATAAATAAGCTTTCGGGCGGCAATATGTTCAAAATATAACGGAATAAGTCAGGCTTTTCGAAGTCATAAACGGATTTAAAGGTAAGTTCGGATTGGGTAGTGATAGTTCCCCGGGATTCCTGAGGATTAAGGATCCAAAGATTGAATTTCTCGCATTCAAATTACTCCGTGTATCTCCTTGACTCCTCCGTGTGACTCCGTGTCAATTTTTTTACCACAATCCGTACCTCTTGTTTTTGGCGACACATTTTTTATCGATTTGCATGAAAACGGCCAAAAACCAGACACTGACACAAACATTTAATCCCCCGGTTAAAACCGGGGGCTACCACCCTAATGTCCCGATGGGACATCTCTCGGCGGACTCAATTTCCATTGAATTAAAGGAGATAATAAAGATTTCACCTCTTCAAAATACTCCGTGTATCTCTGTGACTCCTCTGTGTATCTCCGTGTAAAGTTTTAAAACCACCATCAATTCTTCTCCTCCTCCGTTTAACTTTGAAATATTCTACCAGTTCCTCATTTTTACCTGATGAGTGACTTTTATCAGTATTTTCTTATGCGTTAAAATGTTACTTTGACTTAAATACTTTCAACTATGAGGAATTCAGAGCCATTTTTTCGCCGGAATCCTGGCCATTCAACCATGGTTAGCATCCTATTCCTCTTTGGGTTCTTCACCATCCTTTATTCTTGCGGAAAATCTGAAAATGAAACCATCAAACCGGAATTACGATCGATTACTGAATCCGTCTATGCTTCCGGAATAGTAAAATCATTGGATCAGTATGAGGCCTACACGCTTGCCAGCGGGCCAATTCAGGAGATTTTCGTAAATGAAGGAGACACCGTGGATATCGGAACTCCAATTCTGGCGGTGTTCAGCGAACGGGAAAAACTCAGTCGTGAAAGCGCTGAATTGGCCAGATCATTTGCAGATCAGCAAGCCAATCAAAGTCGGATCAGGGATTTGGAGCTTTCGATTGAACTTGCAAAAAGCAAAATGAAAAACGATTCGCTTCTCTTTGAAAGACAGAAAAATCTCTGGAGCAAAGAAATCGGGACAGCGGTGGAACTTGAACAAAGACAACTTGCGTACCAAAGCTCAAAAAGCAGTTACAATTCGTACTTACTTCGCTATCGGGAACTGAAAAGGGAGGTTGAGTTCAACTCCAAAACTGCCTCCAAAACACTGGATATCAGCAAAGTTTTGGAAAGCGAATACGTGCTGAAAAGTAAAATCAAGGGGAAAGTTTACGCCATTCTAAAAGAAAAAGGGGAAATGGTCACTGCCCAGATTCCGTTGGCAGTCCTTGGAAGCGCGGACAAATTCCTGCTGGAACTCCAGGTAGATGAATATGATATTTCCAAAGTGCTTCCCGGCCAACGGGTGATGGTCAGTATGGACAGCTACAAAGGGAAGGTTTTTGAGGCTCAAGTCACTCAAGTTTACCCGATCATGGATACCAAATCAAAGAGTTTCACTGTAGAGGCTGAATTCCTGGAAAATCCACCCAGGCTTTATCCAAATTTGACATTGGAGGCTAACATCATTACGGAGACCAAAGAAAAAACCTTGGTAATTCCCAGAAACTTCCTGATCAATGACGAGCGGGTAATCACCGAAAACGGGGATACACTTCTTGTAAAAGTGGGAATCAGAGATTATCAGTTTGCCGAAATCCTCGAAGGATTGGATCAAAACACCACTTTAATCCGTCCTCTGAAATGAAATGGTCTCTGATTTTTGAGCTTTCGAAGGCTCTTATGCTGGCGAGATTCAAGCAAACCCTGGTTGCTGCAGTCGGAGTTACTTTCAGCATCACCATGTTCGTGGCATTGCTGGGTTTCATGAACGGACTAAATACCATGTTGGATGGGTTGGTTCTAAATCGTACGCCTCACATCCGTTATTACAACGAAATCAAACCCAATCCTGACCAACCGATTTCACTTTCCAATGAATTTTCAAATTCATTCAA